>SKJM01000069.1 GCA_007122045.1 Planctomycetales bacterium
AAGCCGCCTCAAGGCGGGACTCCAACGGTCAGCAATCCGTTGCTGCACCCCGGCGACGGTGCGCGCGTCGCGGGCGAACAAGACGCTACTGCCCGGCCGCCGCCACCGGCGCCGCGCCGGCTTCGACAATCGGCAGGGTGACGGAAACCGTGCTGCCCTTGCCGGGCGTGCTGTCGATGGCCAGTTCCCCTCCGAGCAGTTGCGCGCGCTGGCGGATGCCCTCGAGGCCGAAGTGGTCGTCGGGCACCGATTCGGGGTCGAAGCCGGTTCCCCAGTCGCGCACCTCGAGGCGCAGCGTCCCGTCCTGCTGGGTCAAGGTGACGGCCACGCGGTCGGTGCCGCTGTGCCGGCAGGCGTTGGCCAGGGCCTCCTGGGCCATGCGGTAGACGGCGTTTTCGAGGACGGCGGGCAGGCGGACGAACTGCACGTCGGCGCGGAAATCGATTTCGGGCCCTTTCGGCGGCCCCAGGTCGTCGATGAGACCGCCCAGGGCGGCTTGCAGTCCGGAAACGTCCAGCGCCGGCGGGCGAACCCCGCTAATGAGCCTCCGCGCTTCGGCGTGGGCTTGGTGCACAAGGTCCACGGCGGTGCGATAGGCGAGGTCGGCCTGTTCGGGGACGGTGGGGCGTTGGGCCTCGTACGCTTGCAGGTGCATCATGGCGCCGGCCAACTGCTGCGCCAAGCCGTCGTGGATGTCGTACCCGATCACGCGCCGTTCGTGGTCGCTTGCTTGCAGCAGGCGGCCGAGGGTCCGCTGCTGTCGCTCGAGCGCGTGCTGCGCTTGGGCCCGCCGGTCGGCTTCCTGCCGCAGTCGTTCGTTCAGTTGGAGGATTTCCTCGGCGCGTTGCAGGCGTTTGATGAGCGGGCCGAGGTAGACGACCGCGACCACCATGAGGATGGAGATGAGCAGGGCGACGGTTTCGGCGGCCAGGTCGACCGGCGACGTGTCGTCGCCGGTGAGCAGGCGGCCGAGCGTGATGGCCCGTCGCAGGCCCATTAATCCGATGGCGGCGGCCAGCGCGGTCCAGGCGGGACTGCGGCCGGTAATGCGTGCCAGCCGGAGCGCTCCGGCGGCGGCAAGGAACTGCAAGCCCACCGAGACGACCAGAATCGACGCCTCCATCGGTCCACCGTATGCAACGGGAGGTCCTGTTCCACGGAGGTCGAACCCACGCCCGTCAGCGCTTCCGTGGGGTCGGCCGAGCTGTTCCGTTTCACCGGGTCGAGCCCGTGCGGCGCGCCCCGACCGTTTGCCCGGTAGGTGTGGCCCGATCGCGGTAGCCGCATTCTTGTGAGTTTTGCTGCCTGTCTAGTCGCTGTCAAGCCGCCCCCCCGAGAAACTTTTCAGCAGATGCGCGGCATCTGCTCGCCAGAGAGCAGGTCGAGGATGCGGCCGCCCCCGAAGGGGCTCTGAAGCTCGACCACGCCCGGGTGCTCGTCGACCACCAGGCCGATGACGGCCGGGCTTTCGGCCAGCGGGTGGGCGTGCATGAGGTGGAGCACCTCCTCGACCGACTCGGCGGGGCAGAAGGCCACCAGGCGGCCTTCATTGGCGGCGTACAGCGGGTCGAGCCCCAGCAGTTCGCACGCGCTGCGCACGCCTTCGCACACGGGAATGGCCGCCTCCTCCAACTCGATGCCCACCTGGGCGTGGCGGGCAATCTCGTTCAGCGCGGCGGCCAATCCGCCGCGCGTCAGGTCGCGCAGGCAGTGCAATTCGCCGTCGGCGGCCAGCATGGTTTCGACCAAGCCGTGAAGCGGCGCGCAGTCGCTTTCGGGGGCCCCGGCGAAGTCGAGCCCCTCGCGGACCGACATCACCGCAATGCCGTGGCGGCCGAGGTCGCCGCTGAGGAGGACGGCGTCGCCCGGCTCGACCCGGCCGGGCCGGATGTCGGTGCGCGGCCCGATCAGCCCAATGCCGGCCGTATTGATGTACATCCCGTCGCCGCGGCCGCGGTCGACCACCTTGGTATCGCCGGTGACGATCTGCACGCCCGCCTCGTCGGCCGCCTGGCGCATCGACTCGACGATGCGGCGGAGGGTGTCCAGCGGCAAGCCCTCTTCGAGAATGAAGCCGGCGCTGAGGTACAGCGGCTTCGCCCCGGTCATGGCCAGGTCGTTGACGGTGCCGCAAACGGCCAGCGTGCCGATGTCGCCGCCGGGAAAGAACAGGGGCGTGACGACGAACGAATCAGTGGTGAAGGCCAGCCGCTCCCGGCCCACCTCCACCAGCGCGCTGTCGTGCGGGATGGCCGGCCGACCGGCGGCGAAACCCGGCAGGAACAGGCCCTCGATCAGCTCCTGCATCAGCCGCCCGCCGCCGCCGTGGGCCATCTGCACGGTCGGGTAGTCGCGCAGCGGCAGGGGGCAACTGAGGGTCACTTCGCGGGGATGTCCGTTGGTCATGGCAGGCTCCTGTTGGCTGAAAGGGGACAGTCCCCCGTGAACGTTCAATGCTCCGTCACTTCCGCCGATACCGATAGTAGGCCGCGCAGGCGCCCTCGGCGGAAACCATGAGGGCGCCTAAAGGCTGCTCCGGGGTGCATTCTACGCCGAACGAGGGGCATTCGCAGGGCCGAAGCCGTCCTTGGAGCACGTCGCCGGCCCGGCACGCGTCGGGCTCCTCGGCCGTAATATGCCCGAGGTCGAACCGGCGCTCGGCGTCGAACCGGGCATACGCCGGGCCGAGCCGCCACCCACTGGCCGGTATCTCGCCAATGCCGCGCCACTTCCGCCCGGTCGGCTCGAACACCTCGGCCACCTGCCGCTGGGCCGCCGGGTTCCCTTCCGGGCGCACGGCCCGCGGGTAGGCGTTCGCAACCTCGTGCCGGCCCGACTCGAGCTGCTCGACGCACATCAGCACGCCCCGCAAAATATCCAGCGGCTCGAAGCCCGTAATGACGATGGGCACCCGGTACCGCTCGGCCAGCGGCCGGTACTCGGCCGCGCCCATCACCGTGCACACGTGGCCGGCGGCCAGGAACCCCTGCACCCGGCAGTCGGGGACGTCGAGCACGGCGCGGATGGCCGGCGGCACGAGCACGTGCGCCACCAGCATGGAGAAGTTCTCCAGCCCCAGCCGCGCGGCCTGCACGGCGGCCATCGCGTTGGCCGGGGCCGTCGTCTCGAACCCGATCGCGAAGAACACCACCTGCCGGTCCGGATGCTTGCGGGCCAGGGTGACCGCGTCGATGGGCGAGTACACCACTCGCACGTCGCCGCCTTCGCTCTTGACGGTGAACAGGTCCTTGCCCGAGCCCGGCACGCGAAGCATGTCGCCGAAGCTGCACAAGATCACCTCCGGGCGGGCGGCCAGTGCAATGGCCCGGTCGATCGTTTCGAGGGGCGTGACGCACACCGGGCAGCCGGGGCCGTGAATCAGGCGGATCTCGTCCGGCAGGATCTCATCGAGGGCGAACCGGACGATGGCGTGGGTCTGCCCGCCGCACACCTCCATGATGTTCCACGGCCGGGTTACCCGGGCCGCGATGGCGCGCACCAGGGACCGGGCGGCGTCGGCATTGCGGTATTCGTCGAGGTACTTCATCCGGTCTCTCCACCCCCGCCGCGTTCCGCTGCTTCCGACGCTTCCGGCCCTCCCGGCGCTCCCATGGCTTCAATCTCTTCAATATATCGGAACACCTCCTCGGCTTCGGCCTCGTCAATCTGGTTGATGGCAAAGCCCACGTGGACCAGCACGTACTGGCCGGGCTGGGCTTCGGGCGTGTAGGCGAGGCAAATGTCCTTGATAATGCCCCCGAACTCGACCTTCGCCATGGGCAACTGGTCGCGCTGGAAGGTCTCAACAATTTTCCCGGGAATTCCAAGACACATAATCAATCCTGTACTGTAAGGGAGTTGGAGTCCCGCTTTGAGGCGGCTTTTCCCGCCGGCTAGAGCCGGCACTCCAACAGGGCCGGCCGCCGCTTCAACTGCAAATCCCTTCCTGCACCGGGGGGGTGGTTCCGTTCTCGTCCTGTGCGTCTCCGCGGGCGTCCTTCCCGGGCAGGCCCGTGGCCGCGAAAACCTGCCCGAGGGCGATGCCGCCGTCGCCGGGCGGAACGAGGCGATGGGTGAACACCTCGAAGCCGGCCTGTTCGAGCCGCTGCCGGGCGAGCCGGCTCAAGAGTCCATTCTGGAAGCAACCGCCCGTGAGCACAACCCGGTGGCATCCCGCCCGCCGGGCCGCCGCCTCGGCCAGGCCCGCCAGGCCGTTGTGAAACCGCGCCGAGACGGTGCCGATGGGAACGCCGGCCCGAAGGTCGGCCAGGAGGGCTTCGACCATGGGCTGCCAGTCGGCCGTCCACGGTGCGTGGGGGCCGGCGCCGGGGGGCGTTTCGCCGAGGGGGAGAGGATACGCGCCCCGCTCGGCCGGATCGGCCGCGAACTCCAGCGCCATGGCCGCCTGCCCCTCGAAACTGATGCTCGGGGGCAGCCCGGCCAGCGCCGCCACCGCGTCGAACAGCCGGCCCATGCTGCTGGTGCGCGGTGCGTTCAGCCCGCGTTCCAGGGCGTCGAAAAGGACATCGAGTTCCTGGCTGGTGAACCACCGGGCGGCGATCTCGCGGGCCTCGCGGCCCCTCGCGGCGAACAGCAGGCCCAGTGCGGAGCGGCGGGGCTCGCGCACCGCGCGGTCGCCGCCGGGCAGCGGGAAGGGACGCAGGCGCCCGAGGCGCACGAACCCCGCCCGGTCGCAGCGGAGCATCTCGCCGCCCCACACCGTGCCGTCCGGCCCGTAGCCGGTGCCGTCCCACGAAAGGCCCAGCACCGGCCCCTGCAGCCCATGCTCCGCCATGCACGCGGCCACGTGGGCATGGTGGTGCTGCACGCGCACCAGGGGCACGTTCCACCGTGCGGCGAGCGCCTCGGCCTCGCGCGTCGACGCGTAGTCGGGGTGCAGGTCGCACGCCACCGCCGCAGGTCGGACACCGAAAAACGCCGGCAGGTCGGCGGCCGCCCGCCGATGCACTCCGAGGCTCAACACGCTGTCGAGGTCGCCCACGTGCGAGCCCACGATGGCCGGCATGGGGAGGGCGTCCTCCCCGGCGTCCTGGGGCAAATCGGCCGCCGATTCGCCCGGCGGGGCAATGGCCAGGGCCACGGTGTTCTTCAAGTGCCCACCCACCGCCAGCACCGGCAGCGGCGCCCCGACCGCCACGTAAATCGGCTGCGGCGCGTAACCCCGCGCGCGGCGCAGCAGTTGAAGCCGGCCGTCGAGTACGCGGCCCACGGAATCGTCGACCGGCCGGACAATGGGCCGATTGTGCGTCAGCAGGCAGTCGGCAATCCGGCCAAGCCGGCGCAGGGCGTCGGCCGTGGTAATCGCCATCGGCTCTTCGGCCAGGTTCCCGCTCGTGCACACCACCGGCCGCCCCACCGCCGCCAGCAGCAGGTGATGCAGGGGCGTGTAGGGCAGCATGACCCCCAGGTACGGGTTTCCGGGCGCGACCGCCTCGGCAATTTCGACACAATCGGGGCGCCTTTGCAGCAGCAGGATGGGGGCCTGCGGCGAT
>SKJM01000779.1 GCA_007122045.1 Planctomycetales bacterium
AGGTGATGCGGCGGTCCGATTGGCTCATCGACCTGGGCCCGGGGGCCGGCCGGCACGGCGGCGACGTGGTGGCCCAGGGCGAGCCGGCCGCCGTCGCCCGGAACGGCTCGCTCACCGGCCGCTACCTGGCCGGCCTGGAGTCCATCCCCGTTCCCCAGCGCCGCCGGCGAACGGCCAAGAGCCGCCCCGTCACCCTCGAAGGCGCCACGACGAACAACCTGAAGGACGTGACCGTCCGGTTCCCCCTTTCCGCTTTCGTGTGCGTGACGGGCGTGAGCGGGTCGGGCAAGAGTTCGCTGCTGAACGAAACGCTCGCCCCGGCGCTGGTGCGCCGGCTGGGCGGCCCGGCGCCGAAACCCGGCCCGCACCGCGGCCTGCGCGGCGTCCAGCAGATCGACAAGGTGGTCGAGGTCGACCAGGCGCCCATCGGCCGCACGCCGCGCAGCAACCCGGGCACGTACACGGGCGTGTTCGACGAAATCCGCAAGGTGTTCGCCGGCACCCGCGACGCCCGGCAGCGCGGCTACAAGGCCGGCCGGTTCAGCTTCAACGTGAAGGGCGGCCGGTGCGAGGAGTGCCAGGGGCAGGGCCTGAAGCGGATCGAGATGAACTTCCTGCCCGACCTGTACGTCGTGTGCCCTGTGTGCCGGGGCTCGCGGTTCAACCGTCAAACGCTGGCCGTCCGCTACAAGCACAAGAACATCGCCGACGTGCTCGGCATGTGCGTCGACGAGGCGGCCGATTTCTTCGAAAACTTCCCCACCATCGCCCGCCTGCTGGACAGCCTCCGGCAAGTCGGGCTGGGCTACCTGACCCTCGGCCAGCCCTCCACCACCCTCTCCGGCGGCGAGGCGCAGCGCATCAAGCTGGCCACGGAACTGAGCCGGGTGGATACGGGCAAGACGTTCTACCTGCTCGACGAGCCCACGACGGGGCTGCACTTCGACGACATCAAGCGGCTGCTGGCCGTGCTCCACCGCCTGGTCGACCTCGGCAACACGGTGGTGGTGATCGAGCACCACCTCGACGTGATCAAGACGGCCGACTGGATCATCGACCTCGGCCCCGAAGGCGGCGACGCCGGCGGCCGCGTCGTCGCCGCCGGCACGCCCGAACACGTGGCCGCGATGGACAGCCACACGGGGCGGTTTTTGCGGGCGGTGCTCGAAGGGTAAGAAGCTCGGATGGCGGCGAGGCGCGACGGTAAGGTTAACCTGCCCAACTACTGTGTCAACGGCAGAAGTCCTTCGGCTTCAAGCCGCTTGTGCACAACGGCAGCAGACACCTGGAAAGCGCGGCCGATGTAGCTTTCAACAAGGTCGATCGCCCCGGTAGCTTCATCACGAATGTCCAAACCGTTTTGCTCAGCCATGGCCACGCATTCTTGGAATGAGGCGACAAGATTGGAGGTCGGAACCAAGACAAGCCCAGCAAAGAAATTGGCGTGGAACTCGACAAAGCTGTACTCTTTTTCCGGAATGGATCGGCTTACTGCCGCCTTCCAGGAAGCGATGTCGTCGAACTCGAACTCCTGCCATAGGTCGGCGTGCAGTATTCGATGGGCAAGCTCATGTGCCAAGCTGAATCGGTATCGATTTATGCGGTTCAAGTAGACATATTCATCTACACGGATCTCCCGCGTATCACGAGTGAGAAATGCAACCGTGTCGAAATGCGCCTCCAGGCCCGGAGTCGGAACAATATCCATCTCGAACTGCTGTTCAATGATGAGTTCAATAGGAACCGGAACTGTTCCCGCCCGATTATACTGGTGCAAGAACTCAGAAGCTCGGCGGCGCAGCTCGTCTTTACCAAGGTAGGGCGCTTTGAACGCCATTGGTCCTAACTCCTGCGAATCCGTTCGACCAATTCATCGAGATTGTGCGCGGCAACTTGCCGGGCTCGCAGCGTTCTGAATAAGACCGGCAGTTTGTCCACGACCTTCTCGTCGGACATCAGGTCGGGCGGAATCTCACCCCGATCCGCTGCTGCGGCGTCGAACAATTCCAGCCATTCGTCGCTACCGCGATTCAACCCGAGGGCGGTTGCGTAGCGCTCGATCAAGTCCCTGCCATGCGGAGGGGGGCATAACCCCCTCTCTATGCGGCTGAAATTGCCCGGGTCGAACCCGTGTTTCAGACAGAACTCTCGAAGCGTCAATCCGGCCCCCAGCCGGTGCCTCTTGACCAACCTACCGAATTTATACATCATATCCTCTTCGACTGCTCGTGCTGTTTCGAAGCCACCAACGCCGTTGTTGTCATTATACAACACTTCGTGAGCCAGTCAAGGGCCAGTTGTCCACGGAATTGCACCATGCCATCCTCGCTGACCTCCCGGAACCGCCTGTGCCGACGCTCGATGCACGGCGCCCCAGGACGCGTCGCCTCGCTGTTGGCGGTCTTGCCGATCGTGCTGTTTGGCTCGGCCCGGGCGGAGGAGGTCATCTTCGCCGTGCGGCAACCGATGGGGCCGCACTGGTACGAGAACTTCGGGCATTCGGTCGTCGATGAAGATGACAAGCACTACGGCGCGCTCGGGCGACTGTGCAAGTGGAACATGGAAACCGGCGAGTTGTCCGTCCTGCTCGACGACCCCGAGGGCGGCGTGCGCGACCCGCAGGTGCATTATGACGGCGAGCGGATCCTCTTCTCCTATCGCCCGGGCGGCACCCACTACTACCACCTGTACGAAATCGGTGCCGACGGCACCGGGCTGAGGCAGCTCACCGACGGCCCGTTCGACGACATCGAGCCGTCCTACCTGCCCGACGGCGGCATCGTCTTCTGCTCCAGCCGGTGCAACCGGTTCGTGCCCTGCTGGTACACGCAGGTGGCCATCTTGTACCGCTGCGACGCCGACGGGGGGAACATCCGCCCCTTGTCGTCGAACATCGAGAACGACAACACCCCCTGGGTCCTGCCCGACGGACGCATTCTCTACACGCGGTGGGAGTACGTGGACCGCTCGCGGGAAGACTTCCACCACCTGTGGGTGATGAATCCCGACGGGACCGGCCAGATGGTGCTCTTCGGCAACGCGCTGCCCGGCGATCTGTACATCGACGCCAAGCCGGTGCCGGGCACGAACCGCATAATCATGGTCAATTCGCCCCGGCACGGCCGCCGCGAGCACGAAGGGCGGATCGCGCTGGTTCGCACCGACTTGGGGCCCAACGCGCCCGAGGCCCAAACCATCGTTCACGCCGGCGAGAACTTTCGCGACCCCTATCCCCTCTCCGAAGACACGTTTCTGGCGGCGCAGCACGACAAGCTGCTGCGGATGACGGCCGCCGGCGATACAGAGGTGCTCTTCCGCCTGCCGGCGGAACTGGCCGCGGGCGGCGCCTGGCTGCACGAGCCGCGCCCCCTGCGCCCGCGGCCGCGCGAGCCGGTCATCCCGCCGCGGGCCGATCCGGCCGAAGCGACGGGCCGGATCCTCGTGGCCGACGTCTACCGCGGCCGCAACATGGAAGCGGTGCGCCGGGGGGCGATCGCCCGCCTGCTGATCCTGGAGAACCTGCCCAAGCCGGTCAACTACACCGGCTCGATGGACCCGATCTCCTACGGCGGATCGTACACGCTCAACCGGGTGCTGGGAACGGTGCCCGTCGAGCCCGACGGCTCCGTGTACGCCGAAGTGCCGCCGCTGCGGAGCCTCCAACTGGTGGCCCTCGACCACGACGACCGGTCGGTCAAGCGGATGCTGAGTTTCCTGACGGTGATGCCGGGCGAAGTGGCCGGGTGCGTCGGGTGCCACGAACCGCGGACGATGCCGCCCCCGCCGGCGGCCGGCGCCGACCTGCTGGCCCTGCGGCGCCCGCCAAGCCGGATCGAGCCGATTCCGGGCGCTCCCGACGTGTTCGACTACCCCCGCGATATCCAGCCCATCTGGGACCGGCACTGCCTCGAGTGCCACGATACGGCAACCTACGCGGGCCGCGCCCTGCTGACCGGCGACCAGGGACCCATGTTCACGCACAGCTACTTCACCCTGTCCTCGCGGCTGCAAGTTGCCGACGGCCGCGACCTGGCCCGGGGCGATTATCCCCCGTACACCATCGGCAGCTCGGCCAGTTTCCTGATGGACAAGGTGGACGGCTCGCACCACGGTGTCCAGTTGACCGCCGCCGAGTTGCGAACCGTGAAGCTGTGGATCGACGCGGCGGCCACCTTCCCGGGCACGTATGCCGCCCTGGGGGGCGGCATGATCGGCCCCTACGCCGCGCTGCAGTACGGCACGCGGCCGCGGCGCGACTACGCCAACTGGCCGGCCCAGCGCCGGGCCCGCGAAGCCATGGACCGCCGCTGCGGCGCGTGCCACGCCGAAACGACCCGCCTGCCCGACTCGCCGGCCGACCACCTGGGGCTGCGGCTGCACCACTTGGCGTACGGCGAGGGCCGGCCGCGCCACTGGGCCCCGCCCTGGTTGGAGCCCGACGGCGGCGGCCCGCTGCGCCCCGGCTCGCTGGAATGGATGCGACGGCACGCCGACCCGCGGTTGCAGTTCTCCCGCCACGTCCTCTACAACCTCAGCCGTCCGGCGGAGTCGGTCCTGGTGCGGGCGCCGCTTTCGGCCGCGGCGGGTGGGTACGAACTGTGCGGGGAGGTATTCACCACCACCACCGACGCCGACTACCGGGCGATCGTCGCCGGCATCGAAGAGGCGAAGCGCTACCTCGAGTCCATCGGCCGCTTCAACATGCCCGGCTTCCACCCCGAGCCCGAGTACCTTCGCGAGATGAAGCGATACGGCATACTGCCGCCCGACCACCGGGACGACGACCCGATCGACGTGTACGAGACGGACCGGCGTTATTGGCAGTCGCTTCACCACCGGCCCGAGGCGGGCAATTCAACTCGATAAAGGGCCATATCTGCTGAAACCACGTGCAGCGGCGGTGGTAGTTCGTCGTCGCCTCGTCGAGCGTGCCGAACGGAAAGGCCTTGTGCGCCGATTCGTAATTGTGCAGCGCCAAGGCGATCTGTTTCAGGTTGTTGCTGCACTGCATGCGCCGCGCCGCCTCCCGCGCCGCCTGCACCGCCGGCAGAAGCAGCCCAAGCCGAAGGGAACAGTGCCATATTCACGGGACCATCGCGTTATCGCCGCTCATGGCAGCCTCTTCGGGAACGGCACCGGCCGCAGGGCCCGGGCGCGCGGGCTCGGCTCGTCGAGCGGCCGGAAGTTCACCTCCGCGACCCGCAGCCGCTCCAGGTGCGCGTCGAGCCGCAACAGGAAAGCGTCGAACGGCTCCTTTTCGGCCGACCAGAACACCTCGGCCATCGCGCACGCGCGGGGATAGGCCATGTACTCCCGGTGCGCAGCGTCCTTGATATACTCGCCCCACAACTGGGCCTGCGCGCCCAGCACACGCGGCGTTTGCTCGGGCGTGAGGGCGGCGGGCACGGGCTCGTACTCGTAGACGCGACGGAGCGGCAGCAAGCCGCCAATGGCCAGCGGCTCCGATTCGGCCGGGCCCTGGTAATAGTCGAAGTAGGTGTG
>SKJM01000682.1 GCA_007122045.1 Planctomycetales bacterium
GCCCGTCTCGTCGACCTCCTGGTGCTTGTCGAGGAAGCGGAACATGGGTCCGAGGCGGAACCGGTCGACGAACTCGACGATCGAGTGCAGCTCCTCCAGCCGGTTCTCCAGCGGCGTGCCGGTGAGCACGATGGCCTGCGGCGACTGAAGCTGTTTGACGCTTTGCGCGGTGCGCGTCTTCCAGTTCTTGATGCGCTGGGCCTCGTCGAGAACGACCAGGTCGGGCTGCCAGGCGCGGATGGCGTCGAGGTCGCGGTGGATCACATCGTAGTTGACCAGCTTGTAGAATCCTTCGGCCTGGTAAGCACGTTGCCGTTCGGCAATGGTGCCCTCGACCACCATCGCTTGGCGGCCGGTGAACTTCTCGATCTCCTGCTTCCACTGGTGCTTCAGCGACGTGGGCGAGACGATGAGCACGCGTTCGATACCGGCGACGCGGGCGAGGATTTCGGCCGCGGCGATGGCCTGGATCGTCTTGCCCAGGCCCATGTCGTCGGCAATGAGCGCCCGGCCGGCCTTGGCGGCGAACAGGGCGCCCTCGCGCTGGTACGGGTAGAGCGGCACCTTGAGGATTCGCTTCCAGGCGGCCGCATTCGCGCGGCCGAACAAGCGTTCTACTTCGTCGCGCACGTGTTCGCGGTCGCGCATCTCGGCGACGGTGTTCAGGGCGTCGTCGTAGCAGCGCACCTCGTGCCGGCTGAACGTGCCCGCCTTCTTCAGGAACAGGTGGAATCGGGCGTGCGCGCCGTCCTTCAGCCGCCCTCGGTCGTCGAAGTACCGCCCGGCGCATCGCTTCAGGGCGGCGGGGCACTCGGTGCCGGGGCGGAAGATCACCTCGCGCCGGGCGCCGTAGTGCAGGTAGACCTGCGAGTACGCCGGCTGGAAGCCCAGGGCGAGCTGCTCCTTCGCGCCGCGCCCCTGCTCCAGCCGGGCCAGGGTGAACTCGATGTGCTTGCACGTCCCCAGCGTGTTGACCGCGTAATCGGGGCAGGAGCAGAAGTTCTCGCCCAACGCACACCCGCGGATGGCCACCCGGTAGGTCTTGCCGGAAGCCGGGTTCGTGACCCGATAGTCGGAAAACAGCGGCTCGTCGCCCAGGTTCTCCAGCTCGAACTCCTGTTCCCGCCCGAACTGCCGCCGCAGCTCGACCTGCCACTGTTCCAGCGACATCTCGTCGGGCTTGCGGGTGCGGGAGATTTTGCGGGCTTTGCGGGCGGGCTTGTCGTTGGTCGCGGCAGCCTTCGATCGGGGGGGCGCGGAGCGTGTCGCAGCGGGTGAGGTCGGCCGAGCCATGGGATCCCTCCGTTTTGCGGGTGTCCGTTCGAAAAAAAAGGGGGCCGGTCAGCGCACCCCGGCGCAGGTCGTTGCCTGCGCGGGAATCGGCCGGCGCCGGGTACGCTGCTTCGGCAAGTAGGCTGAGTTTATCGCAACGCGGCCGGCCTGCCAAGTGCCGGTCTGTGCACCTCTTGTGGAATCGGCATCGGGCTGGTACAAAAGAATGAATTGGTGGCGCCGGCGGCGCCGCACGGTAGGGCACGGGTTGGGAACGGACGGCACACTGATGGCACTGGTTACCCTGCGTGTATTGGACGGCGCCGATCGCGGCCACACCTTCGAGGAAGTCCCCACCCCGCTGAGCATCGGACGCGAGGACGGAAATGCCGTCCAGCTCAACGACGAGCGGGTGAGCCGCTTCCACCTGAAAATCCAGGAGGATCACGACCGCATCGTGCTGACCGACCTGCAAAGCACCAACGGCACGAAGGTCAACGGCGAGAGCGTGCAGCTTTGGATCCTCCGGCCCGGCGACGTGCTGACCGTCGGCCGCAGCCTGCTGCTGTTCGGCTCGCGCGAAGAGATTGCCCGGCGGCTGGCCGCCCTGCGGGAGGGCAGGCCGGAGGGGGGCATCCCCCTGGAGATGGACGAACTGGAGGACCCGACCGAGTCGGTCCCGCTCGAGTTCGAGTTGGGCTTCGGCGACGACCCCGACGTGCAGGGGACCCTCCACGCCCTGCTGCCGCCGGCGCTGCCGCGAGACCTCGACCCCGGCCAGGCCGCGCAACTGGCCGAACTGCTGTACTACGTCCACCTCCGCCTCCGGGGCCTGATCCAGTCGGCCCGGCCGAAGGGCAAGTCCGACCGGATCACCCTCGAGCAGCGGCAGTGGCAAAACATCCTCGACCTTCAAGGCCGGATCGCCGAGTATCTTCGGGCGATCGGCGAGCCAGGAGAATAATCCCACGATGAGCACGGACGCCTTCACCCACCTGCACTGCCACAGCCACTACAGCCTGCTCGACGGCGCCGGCACGATCGACCGGCTGCTCGACCGCACCGCCGAGTTGGGCATGACCGCCCTGGCCCTGACCGACCACGGCAACCTGCATGGCGCGGTCGAGTTCTACCGCGCGGCGAAGCAGCGCGGCATCAACCCCGTGCTCGGCTACGAAGCCTACATCGCCCCCCGGAGCCGGTTCCATAAAGACGCCTCGGGTATGAAGGACGCCAGCTTCCACCTGACGCTGCTGGCGCAGAACCTGACCGGCTTCCGCAACCTGTTGAAGCTGGCCTCGGCCGCGTTCACCGAGGGCTTCTACTTCCGGCCCCGAATCGACAAGGAATTGCTCGAAGCCCACAACGAGGGGCTGCTGTGCCTCAGCGGATGCGCGTCGAGTGAGATCAGCCGCATCCTGGCCGACGGGCAGGCCAACGCCGTCCGCCGGGCGGAAGAAGTGGCCGCCTGGTTCCATCGCGTATTCCGCGATCGGTACTTCATCGAAATCCAGAACAACGGCCTGGAGGTCCAGCAGCTTGCCCTGGAAGGCGCGTGCGGGTTGGCCCAGCGCATGGGACTCCCGCTGGTCGCCACCAGCGACGTGCATTACGTTCACCAGGCCGACGCCGGCGCGCAGGATATTCTGATTTGCGTGAACACGGGCAAGTTCCGCACCGACCAGAAGCGCATGCGCATGGAAACCGACCAATTCCACCTGCGCAGCCCGAAGGAAATGTACGACGCCTTCCCCGGCCGGGCCGACGCCGTGCGCCGCAGCCAGGAGATTGCCGACTCGGTCGACATCGAGCTGGAACTGGGGCAGCGGCACTTCCCCGTGTTCCCGCCGCCGGACGAGAAGACCTCGGCCGATTATCTGCGCGAGCTGTGCATCAAGGGGCTCAAGGAGCGGTACGCCGACGATCCCGAACGCTGCCCCGGCGGCGAGCTTTCCGACGACGTGGTGGCCCGGCTCGACCGCGAGTTGGGCGTTATCGAGAAACTCGGCTTCCCGAACTACTTCCTCATCGTGTGGGATTTCGTCAACTTCGCGCGTTCGCGGGGCATTCCGGCCACGGCCCGCGGGTCGGGCGTCGGCTCGCTCGTGTCCTACGCGCTGTACCTCAGCCACGTTTGCCCGCTGAAGTACGACCTGCTGTTCGAACGCTTTCTCGACGAGAGCCGCCGCGAGGCGCCGGACATCGACATCGACTTCTGCCAGCAGCGCCGGGCCGAAGTGATCCAGTACGTGAAGGACCGCTACGGCGTGGAAAACGTGGCGCAAATCGGCACGTTCGGCACGCTGCAAGCGAAGGCGGCCATTCGCGACGTGGGCCGGGCCATCGGGCTGCCCATCGCGCGCGTCGACTCGGTCGTGGCCATGGTGCCGCCCGTGCTGAATATCAAGCTCGAAAAGGCGCTGGAAACGAGCGATCAACTCCGCGAAGCGCGCGAGAAGGACCCCCAGGTGCGCGAACTGATCGACTTCGCCCGCCAGGTCGAGGGGCTCGCCCGGAACATCGGCACGCACGCCGCCGCCGTCGTGATCGCCGACCGGCCGCTGACCGACTACGTGCCCTTGCAGCGCATCACGGGCAAGGAAGAGATCATCACGCAATGGTCGATGAACGACGTGGAGCGAGCCGGCCTGCTGAAGATGGACTTCCTCGGGCTGCGCAACCTGACGATCCTGGCGAAGGCGGTCGAGCTGGTCGAGCAGATGACCGGCCGGCGGATCGACCCGTACCGCTTCCCGCTCGAGGATCAGGCCACGTTCGACATCTTCGCCCGGGGCGAAACGAAGGGCGTGTTCCAGTTCGAAAGCGGCGGCATTCGCGAGCTGTTGCAGCGGATGAAGCCCGACCACTTCCGCGACATCATCGCCACGAACGCCCTGTACCGGCCCGGCCCGCTCGAAGGCGGCATGGTCGACGACTACATCCAGGTGAAGCACGGCCGCCGCAAGCCCGAGTACAAGCACCCGGTGATGAAGGACGTGCTCGAGGAAACGCACGGCGTGATGGTGTACCAGGAGCAGGTCATGCGCATCCTCAACCGGCTGGGCGGCATCCGGCTGGCCGACGCCTATACCTGCATCAAGGCCATCAGCAAGAAGAAGCTCGAACTCATTGCCAAGTTCCGGCAGGAGTTCATCACCGGCTCCGGTGAAAAGGGCCTTGCCAAGAATGAGGCGGAAGACCTGTTCGGGCTGATCGAGAAGTTCGCGGGTTACGGCTTCAATAAGTGTGTGGCCGGCGATACGGTCATCGTCGATGCAACCACTGGGCAGCGAACGACCGTCGAGCAGCTTTTCCGCAAGGCCATCGGCGCACGGAAACTGCCTCCTTCACGGGCCGAGATGCCCGTCTTTACCATTCACGCTCTGGGCGAAGACGGCCGCCTGCACGTTCGCCGGGTGACCGACGTGGTGTGGAACGGCCGCAAGCCGGTCTATGAATTGACGACGGCGCAGGGCAAGCGGCTGGTCGCCACGGGTAACCATCCGCTACGTACGCTTGACGGCTGGCGCCTGCTGAGCGAATTGCAGCCGGGCGACGCCGTCGCCGCGCCGCGCCGGCTTCCCGTGACAGAGGGCCAGCGCTGGCCGCGCCATGAGGTGGTGTTGCTGGCGCACCTGCTGGCCGAGGGCAATACGTGCCATCCCGCGTGCTTGTACTTCTACAATAATGATCGGCTTCTGATCGACGACTTTGTCGAGGCGGCCGAGGCGTTCCCGGAATCGGCTGCCCGGGTGACCCAGCGCCGCGGACGGTTCGAGGTATGTGTGGGCCGCGGTGAGGAAACCCGGTTCCAGCCCGGCCAAACTCCGTGGAACGCCGGCGGCGCCGCGCTGGCCGTCAAGTCGGCTTCGAAACGGAGCGGCGCGTTTCGCTGGGTCGAACAATTGGGCCTGATCGGCTGCAAGGCCGGAGCGAAGTTCGTGCCGCCCGCGGCGTTCAAGCTTGTCGACGAGCAGATCGAGCTGCTGCTCGGCCGGCTTTGGGCCGGCGACGGCTTCATCGGCTCGGCCGGACAAATGCCCTTTTACGCCACCGCGTCCGCCCAACTCGCCCGCGACGTGCAAACCCTGCTGCTGCGGCTGGGGATTGTGGCCGGCGTCCACGCGAAGACCATGCGGTACGTACACCATGGGCAGCCTCGCGAAGCTCAGGGCTACACGGTTCACCTCGTCGGCGACGACTCGATTACTGCGTTTCTCGACCGCGTGGCCGTGCATGCCATCGGCCGCGAACGGCAGGTGGAGTCCTATCGGCAGTACATCGCGCAGTGCGGAACGGCGCGATCGAGCAAAGACACCATTCCCGCCGAAGTTAGCCGCTGGGTCGACGACGAGCGGCGAAGCGCCGGCCTCAAGTGGCGCGATCTCGAAGCGCAAAGCGGCGTGTCGATTCGGGAACTGGTCCGCCGGAATCCTTCCGCCAAGCGCGGTTTCCGCCGGGCGACCATCGCGCGGCTTGCACAGTTCTTCGGCTCCCGTCGGTTGCAGCAGATTGCGCAGTCGGACGTTTTCTGGGACCGCATCGTGTCCATCGAGCCGGCCGGAGTGACCGACACCTACGACCTGACGGTCGAGGACGATCACAACTTCGTTGCCGACGGATTGATCGTTCATAACAGCCATTCCACGGCCTACGCCCTGATCGCCTACATGACCGCCTACCTGAAGGCGCACTACCCGGTGGCGTTCATGGCGGCGCTGCTTTCGAGCGATATTCCCGGGCGGAACTTCAAGCGGAAGGATTCGGTCGTCGAACACATGGACGACTGCAAGCGGATGGGCATTGCCGTGCACCCGCCCGACGTGAACCGCTCCGAGGCCGAGTTCGCCGTCGACGGGCAGAACATCTGCTTCGCGCTTTCCGCCATCAAGGGTTGCGGGGCCGGCGCGGCCCGGGCCATTGCCGACGAGCGGCGCGGCAACGGTCCCTACCACAGCCTGTTCGACTTCTGCGAACGGCTCGATCCCGGCACGGTCGGCCGCGCGGCCATCGAAACCCTGGTCAAGGCCGGGGCGTTCGACTCGCTCGGCGATAACCGGGCGCAGCAGTTCGCCGCCATCGACCGGGCGCTGCAGTCGGGCGCGTCGGCCGCGGCCGACCGGCGCAGCGGGCAGCTCGGCCTGTTCGGCGAAGAGGAAGCGCCCGAGGAAAGCGGCGCCGCCGGCCTGCCCGACGTACCCGAATGGGACGACCGCCAGCGGCTCGCCCGCGAAAAGGAAGTGCTCGGCTTCTACCTTTCGCAACATCCGCTCGAAGAGTACGAAGAGACGTTCGCCACCTACCGTTCGCACCGCACCAGCGAATTGGGCAAGCTGGCGCCGAAGGCCGAGGTGTACCTCGGCGGTATGCTGGCGGCGCTGAAGTACTCGCACACGAAGAACCCCCAGCCCGGCAAACCCTCGCGATACGTGATGTTCGACCTCGAGGACACCGACGGGCTGGTGCGGTGCATCGTCTGGCCCGACAAGTTCGTCGAGTTCGGCGAACTGGTCGAGGCCGACGCGATCCTGATGGTGCGCGGCAAGGTCGACAAGCGGCCCGACAGCGAGGAGGCGACGCTCATCGTCGACGAGCTGATCCCGCTCGACCAGCTTGCCGAGCGCTACACCCGTGGCGTGGCCATCCGGCTGGTCGAACAACAGCACGGGGAGGGGGTGGTCGAGCAGCTTCACGAGATCCTCTGCGGCTACCCCGGCACGCGCGAGTTGAGCCTGGTCATTTACCTTCGCGACGGCAGCCGGGTGCCGTGCTCGTGCCGGGACGTTCGGGTGGAGATCAACGCCGAAATGCGCCGGCGGGTGGAGGAGGTGCTCGGTCCGGGGAACTTCCGCCTGATCGCCTCTCCGCCCCGCCCCGCCCCCGCTCGCGCGGGCGCCCAGCGCGGCGGCTCCAACTGGCGCGGGAACGGCCGGGGGCGGAAGCCGAAATGACCGCCGGCGTAATATTGCCCCCGCCCAGCATGCTCGGAACGTCCCCTGGCCCTGCCGCCATCGTGGGCAGAACCGGCAGGGAACAGGTCGCCGTTGCGAACAGGACAAGCTCGCCGACGAAGCGCGGGGAAGTACACGGCATGACTTCACTCCACGTATAATCGCTTGACAGAAAACCGACTCACGCCCATGGCCAGGCACCGGGGCAGCGTTATTGTGGCTTACGCCCGGTCGCTTGTCCATGCACGTCGCGTCACCGGGCGCGTCGTCACTTTTCAGGAAGCATGCGAGACTGATCGGCGGGCGGCCGTTCCCGAGCGGCCTGAAGCCGCCCGGCCGCGACAATTCCCGCTTCGCCAAAGGCCTCTAGTGCGGCTACGGTCACGTTCCCCTCGCGAGTGTCGCCGCCAATCGTGGCTGCGCACATTACGAGGATGTCGATCGACCGCTCCTGCCGGAAGCGGGCAAGAGCAAATGCCGCGACGCGCGGTTGGAACGAGTCGGGCGGCCAGACAATGGCCGCCTCCAGCAGCGCAGTAGCCCGGGCGCCGAGCAGGTCGGCCACCTGCCAGCCGGTGACGCGATAATCCCACAGCGACGGGCCGAGCATCGAGCCGAAACCAGGAGTGCGCAGGCGCATCGCCATGTGAAAACGCTCGATCAGCTCCGGCCGCTCGACGTGCAGCGTCACGACTTCGGCCAGGAGTGCGGCATGGACGGCTTCCGATCGGGCAGCCGCCTCCCGAAGGGCGGGCAACGCCGGCTCGCCCAGCGCCACCAACGCATCGCGCGACCGCTGATGCTCGGCCGACTGTTCCCAGGGACGCCAGTAGCGCCGGGTGGCCTGGTCGGGCGGCGCGGCCGCCGCCTCGAACAGCACGGGCACGGCCCGCAGGTCGCCCCGGCCTGCCAGCGATATGGCCGCCCTCAGCCGAAGCGACGCCGATTCCGCGCCGAGCAATTCAACCAACTGCTCGGGCCCATCCTTCAGCAGGGGCAGCACGGTCTGCGCGTCGGCCGCCGCCGCCCGGTAGGTCGGGCTGGAAAACGTGCTTGAGGAAAAGGAACGCGTGTCGGGACTGGCAATGGCTTCGAGCACCTCGGCGCCGCGCGGATCGCCGATCAGTATGAGGGCTTCGATGACCGTTTCGACGTGGGCGGCCGGACGCACTTCCAAGTGCCGGCGATAGACGTCGATGGCCCGCGCCCCACCCACCTCGGCCATCGCCCAGATGGCGGCCGGCCCCGGTTGGCGGTAGTCCCGCATGATCGGCCGAGGGCCGTCCGGCTCCTCCAGGAGCACCCATTGCAGGACCTCGAACGCCAGCCGATGGTCCGTCAGGTCGGCAAGGGCCCGGAGCCGGCGATCGTCGGGCCAGGCGGCCGCCTGCTCGATCCGCAACGGGACGGGGATTCTGGCCGGCGACGGCGTCCATCCGCCCCAAGACGACCAGAAACGGCGGAACCCGATGCCCGCCAGGTCGGTCGGCTCCTCGTAATCGTACACGCGCTCAATGGGATCCCGGCCTTCACCGTCGAACTCCCGGAATCCCATTTCCATTTCCATCATCATGCCGACATAGCGATGGCGGCGGCGAGAGACGCCGCGGAAGGACCGGGTTCCGGAAACGACGCGTCCGAGGTGCTCATAGAACGGCACCAACTGCTCGTGGTGGCTCAACTCGTAAGCCAGGCCGCCGGCAATGACGCGGGCAAGAAGGGGAGCGTCGGGGTGCGTGTTGCGGGCAACGACCTCTTCCGCCGCGGGCCCAAGCGCGAGGAGCTTCGCCCGACGCGACGCGTACACATCGGAAGCCCAGACCTCTCGCCGCGTGTGCTCGCCGCCGGCGAGCGTCGTAGGGCCTGACGGCTGCGGATCCGCGCGGACCGCGTCGAGGAGTTGGGCGAACAGGTCTTCGGCCGACTCGTCGGGGCCGGACCCCGGGCTGTGCGAGCCGATCGTCGGCGCCGACGCGAACCGCGCTTCGGCCGGAGGGTCGGGGCCGGACTGGCCGGGAGCCGCCGGGCCCTGCAATCCGACCGCCACCAGCAGGGCCAACCGCAGCACCGTCGCGTGGCGAGTGGAGGCTGCAGCCGGCCGCCCGAGCTTGGTCGCCACAAGGAGTGGATCGCCATTGTGCATTGCGAACTCCTCTCGCTGAGCCGCCCAGTGGTTGCCTATGCGCCGCTTACCAGTGCATTGTACCAACAGACGGGCCTTCATTGTACGTCGGCAGCAACAGCCCCGAGCCGCCGACCCGCCTGACGACGGGGAGGGGGACTTTGTTCCCTCTGTAGACGGTTTACCCCTTTTTGTTTTCGGAGCAGCAGATATCCAAGTGGCCAAGTGGCTTAACGATGCTAAGTCCCTTGACAGCAGCAGTACCGACAAGTACACTTGCCTTGTATGGGGACACGGTGGAGAATTCAATTCGACGCCCGGAAGCCGAGCAATCCTGACCGCGAGTTCTGGACCGTCGGAATTGCGCCTTACCTGCTGGACTTACTCCAGAAGAGGGGGCATGTCGTCCGCCAGGCCCGAATTCTCCTGGTTCGAGAAGTCCTCGAAGATACGCATGACATTTTTCAAGGCTGATCGCGACCGGAAACGGGCGATTGCTTCGTTTACGTTGGGCGTCCACCGCACGACTACCGCGGGCCGACCATCGAGGTTCCGCCACCGCCGGGTATGGTGTTCCTTGTGTTCGTTCTGCCGGATGGAACCATCGACGACTGGAACTGGCGACCTGTGAGGAGCGACGACCCAACCCGACCCGAAGGCATCGAAGGGAAAAGAATATGGCCACTGACCTGAAAGACCTGCTTGCGGCGCATGGCGGGAGTTCCGCATTTCAGCCGTACGTTTACATCAGCCCCCAAGCCGATACCCTGACCGCCTATTTCAAACCCGATGCCGATTACTCGCAACGGCTTACGGAGCACGTTACGCTATATCGTTCGATCGACTCGAACGAGATTGTCGGGTGTCGCATCAAGGGAATCGCCGGCATCCTGGAAGACCTGCCGAACTTTTTGCGCGTCGATCATCAAGGTGCCACGTTATCGATGCTTTTCTGGTCGTTTCGCGGTGGTCTGGATGATGATGCGCGCGACGCATTCAAGGAACTGGCAGAGGCCGCAGGCGATATGGCCCTTCAGTCGGCGTAAGGAGGGGGCAGTTACCGTTCCGGAGCAGCGGCCACCGGCTCGGCCCTCGCCTCGGCGGGAGCCTTGCCGTCGGTGGCGCCCAGCGAGGCGAGCACTTCCGGAATCTCCACACCGCCGATGTCCTTCATCACCTGCATCATGGGCGGCAGGGTTCGGGCCATGTTGTGCAGCCAGTTGGCGGTCGAGCTGGTGCCGTTCTGCCCGTTGCCCTCCCACACGACCACCTTGTCGAACTTGATGTTCGAGATGGCCTTCGCCGAGGCGTCGACCAGGTGGTCGAAGTGCTCGAGCATGAGCAGCTTGAACGCCTGTTCGGCGCCGCCGCAAGCGGCGACGATCTGCTGGAGCCCCTCGCCCTTGCGGGCGAGGATTTCGTATTGGCCGCGGGCCTGGGCCTCGAGTTCGGCGAAGATGGCCGACGCCTGCCCCTCGGCCTCGATGCGGCGCTTGTCGGCCTCGGCCTGGGCCTCGACGACAATGCGGGCCTTCTCGGCCTTGGCCGGGGCTTCGAGTTCGGCGCGGCGCTGGGCCTCGATCCGCTCGGCCTCGGCCACCGCCGCCTTGGCCATGGCCAGGTGCTGCGCGGCCAGCACGGCCGCCTCCGACTCGCGTTTGCGCGTCTCGCCCAACTGGTACGACTCGGCCTGCTTCACCTGCAACGTGGCCTGGCTGGCCGCGACGGCCGCCTGCGACTCGTTCTCACCCTCGATGGCCCGGGCGTTGGCCTCGGCCAGGCGGATGCGCATCTCGCGCTCGGCGTCCTTCACATGCATTTCCTGCTGGAAGGCCGCCTGCTGCTCGCCCACCACCTGCTCTTTGTCCAGGTCGGCAATGCGGACGGCCTGCTCGCGCCGGGCCTCGCGGGTGCCGATTTCGCGCACCTTGTTGGCGTTGGCCACCTGGATGGCCTTTTCCCGCTCGGCCTCGGCCACGCGGGTTTCGCCCATTTTCTCGTTGTCGGCCACGTCGCCGCGGGCCTTCTGAATGGCCTGACTGGCCGCCTTCTGCCCGATCGCCTCGATGTAGCCCGACTCGTCGGTGATGTCGGTGATGTTCACATTGATGAGCACCAGCCCGATCTTCGCTAACTCCGGCTCCAGCGAACTCTGGATGTTGCACAGGAACTTGTCGCGATCGCGGTTGATATCCTCGATTTGCATCGAGGCGATCACCTGGCGGAGTTGGCCGAAGATGATGTCTTCGGCCTGCTTCTTGATCTCCACCGTCTTCAGCCCCAGCAGGCGGATGGCCCCGTTCTGCATGAGTTCCGGGGTCGTGCCCACGGCCACGGTGAACACGCTGGGCACGTTCACGCGGATGTTCTCCATCGACAGCGCGCCGCGCAGCGGGATTTCGATCTGCATCGGCTCGAGGTTCAGCCAGGCGCAGTCCTGGAACAGCGGGAAGATGAAGGTCGCCCCGCCGTGCACGCAGCGGGCGGCGTCGCCCCGCCCGGCCTTGCCGTAGATGACCAGCACGCGGTTGCTCGGGCACCGCTTGTAGTTGCTCACCAGCAGCCCCACCGTCAGAAAGGCCACCACGGCCACGAACCCGGCGATGATGATCAGCCAGTGAACCAGTTCAAGCCCCATGAAACCTTGCGCCAACAGTATTGAGCTAGACATGTTCGATCCTTTCAGGCTCTAAGGCCGGTTGGACTTCGAGGGTATCCGACGCGAAGACGTTCGCTACGACAACTCTAGCACCTGTGGGGATGGCGTCACCCGATGTGACGGCCCGGTACTCCATGGTCCGGTTTTGCAGGTTGATGTGGATTTTTCCGGCGCCGGCGTTCCGGGCGGGGATGGCCAGGTACACGACGGCCTCGCGGCCGAGCGTGCGGTGGATCCGCACCGTCCCTTCCGAGCGAAGGCCGTAGAGCGCCAGCATCAACCAATATACGCCGTACAAGGCCGCGGCGCCGCCCCCGAAGGCCACGAGAAGGACGGTTGCCGGGGAGGCCCCGGTCGACTGGGCGGCCAGGCCGGCCAGACCGAAAAAGGTCACCGCCGCAACGACGGTGCGGAAGGAAAGGACGCCGAACAGCCAATTCGAGCCGAAGTGGCCGAGGCCGGCGTGGACTTCGCCGCCGGGCAGGTCGCCGGAAAAGTCGGCATCGAGGTCCGCCTCGCTGCCGAGGTCGAGGTCCAGCGCGTCACCGGTCATGCCGAGAAGGGTCAGCACAACCTGGCACAATAGGATCGTGCCGCCCACGACGGCACACAGCAGGAGCAGAAAGGTCATCGGTAGTCCCTCCGGTTTACGAGTATTTCGCTCCAGGGACGTGGTTCTTGGCAGGGAACGCCCGCATTTTCCCCCGCGGCCGGCGCTACCACCCAACTGATCTTACCCGCCGCCTGCCGTTGCCGCAACAGGGCAAGCGGCCGATCGGAATTGATCCGTGCAGCACAGGTGACTCCGAGAGCTTCCGGGGCGTGCGGTACGGCGCGTTTTTTTGGGCTGGCGGTGACCCTCCTCGGGGGTGGGTCCGGGGGCGTCGCCGCCGCCGCCCAGCCCGCATCCCGGAAGCCCCCGACTTCACGTCGGGTCACCTTCCGCCTAGGAACCCTTGGGCCGTCGTTTTTGCAAAGCGGCGAGGTACTTCGCCTGGGGTATTCGCAACGGCATTGGCAATCTTTGCTCTTCGCGGTATACTTGGACAGAGGAGGAACGGTTTAGGAGACGCACCATGCCAACTGCACTCGTCGTAACAGACTCGGCCGGGCAAGTCATTCGCCTGCCGGCCGAAATCCATCTCGAAGCTGGGGAAGTCTTGGTAAGACAGGTCGGGCACTCGGTCGTGCTGGTTCCTAAAGGTTCCAATCCGTGGCAACCGCTCCTGGACAGTCTCGACCAGTTTTCCGACGACTATATGGAAGACCGCGCTCAGCCATCGCCCCAACGACGCGCGGTGGTGTTCGAGTGAAGTACCTCCTGGACACAAACATCTGCATTTTCGTGATTCGGCAGAAGCCCGCTGCAGTACTGGCGCGGTTTTTGCAGTAGCCGCCCGATGATGTTGGCATTTCCTCCGTAACGCTTGCCGAACTACGTTACGGCGCCGACAAGAGCAGTCGTCCAGGGCAGAACCACGCAGCCCTGGATGCGTTTGTTGCCCCGCTCTCGGTTGCCGCCTTTGACGCTCCGGTCGCTGATGTGTATGGCAAGGTACGAGCCGACCTTGAGCGCCGCGGGACGCCCATCGGACCGCTGGACACCCTCATTGCTGCACAGGCGCTGTGCCTGGGCATCGCGCTGGTGACCAACAATGTCTCGGAGTTTTCGCGGGTGGCCGGCCTAAGGGTAGAGAACTGGGCGTCTGCGCCGTAATGCAGGTGTGCGCGCAACGCCCAACGTGATCGGGACAACCAGGTCGCGTGGGCGTCTGCGCCGTAATGCAGGTGTGCGCGCAACCGAGCTTCGGCGAGTGAAAAGCAACAGGACTCAAGCGGGGGGCATTCGTGCGGGGCGGGAAGCAACGCCTGCCCGTCGCAAGCCTATTGCCCTTTCCTCTCCTGGTTGCCCGCGTAGAACTTCGCCAGGTTGATGCCCCCGCGCCGTTCCTCCTCCAGCAGTCGGATGCGGCTCTCCAGCCGCTCCACCTTGCGTTCCAGCACCGGGAGGATGTGCTTCTGGCGGTCCTCGGGCTTCGGGCGCGGCACGGTCGGGTAGCCCAGGTGACGCTCCAGGGCGGAAAACAGGAACAGCGGGTCCTTGCGCCGGTTGGCCAGGGCGATGCGACCCTCTTTTTCGCCGAACAGGATGGGCTTCTCCACCGTCCGCCGTTGCTGGCGGTACAGGTCGCTCCGCACGTACAGCATGTCGGCGAAGTCGACCAGCCCTACCTGCCGGCGGACGGTCAGGATCCAGTCGCGCCAGTCGTCGTCGAACATCGGGTCACGCGCGACGGCCTCCAGCCCGTAATCGTACCCGAGCCGGTTGCGGCAGAGGGTTTCGAACTGATACAGGAAAATGCCCTGCGGGGACACGCCCTTGGCGCGGTACTCGGCCTCGCGCTGGAGGATTTCCAGGGCGATGCGAAAGTCGAACCGGCCCTCTTCGCGCTCGGCCTCGCCCACCACGAACGTCTGAAACGGGGTGAAGTAGTGCGGCAGCCGCTGCATGGCCGTGGCGAAGCCGCCGGTGTGCTTCAGCTCGACCGTCATGAAATCGATGGCGTACGGCAACTGCGTGGTGGCCAGGATCTCCTGCCGGACGGCGGCCAGCAGGTCCTGGGTCGACATGGCCTCCTGCATCCGCTCTCGAATGACGCGGAAGAAATAGGCCTGCTCGACGTATTCCTCAGTGGGTAGCATGGTTGCCTACAGGGTCCAGCCGTCGCGGTACGCCCGCTTCAGGTAGGCGTCGGCCTCGGGGCAGCCGGCGGCCCTGACGTTCCGGGCATCCCACGAGAGCTTCTTTCCCACGCGCAGTGCCACGTTGCACAACAGGGCCGCTTCGGTCAACGGGCCGGAGTAGTCGAAGCTGCACGTCGTGGGGCCGCCCGTCTTGCACGCCTCGGTCCACTCGCGGTGATGGCCGATCGACGCCGGGATGAACGGCTCCGGGCGCTCGAAATCGCGGAACTTCTCCTCCGGCAGCAACTGGTGTCGGCCATAATCGGAAATGAGCATCCCCCGGCTGCCGACGAACAGCACGGCGCTACCCCATTCGGGTACATTTCTCTCCTTTACCAGGGGCGGATACGGCCCCCCGTTGTACCAGGTGAGCTTCACGGGCGGCTTCTCGCCCCGGGCGGGGTACTCGTGCCGGCTGATGGTCCAGCGGGCGGCGCTTTCCGGGTGCACCGGCCCGACCGACTCGACCGTGGTCGGGTACTTCAAGTCGAGCGCCCAGAAGGCCAAGTCGCAGTAGTGGCAAAAGAAATCGCCCAACTGGCCGTTGGCGAACGCCCACCAGTACCGCCATCCGAAGGGGGCGTACGCCGAATGATACGGCCGGTACGGCGCGGGGCCCAGCCACAGGTCCCAGTCGAGCCCGTCGGGTACGGGCGGTTCGCCGGTCGGGGCGTCGGGCTGGCGGGTATCGGCCGGGTCGGGCGCCGCCGGGCCGCCGAAGTTCGCACCCAGCCAGACGTGCACCTCGGCCACCGGCCCGATCGCCCCCGACTGCACCAGCTCGACGGCCCGCCGGTAGTTCGCCCCGGCGTGAATCTGCGTACCCAACTGGGTGACCAGCTTGTTCCGGGCGGCGGTGTCGGTCATCACGCGGGCTTCATGGACGTTGTGTGTCATCGGCTTTTCGCAGTAGCAGTGCTTGCCCATCTTCATGGCCATCACCCCGGGCGCGGCATGGGTGTGGTCGGGCGTGCTAATGACCACCGCGTCGATTTGCTTCTCCAGTTCGGCGAGCATCTTCCGGAAGTCCTTGTACTTCCTCGCCTTGGGGTACCGGTCGAAGGTGCCGGCGGCCCGCTTCTCGTCGACGTCGCACAGCGCGACGATGTTCTCGCCGGCGCAGCCATTGACGTTGCCCGCGCCCCGCCCGCCCACGCCGATTCCGGCGATGTTCAGCTTCTCGTTCGGCGAGCCGGCCGCTGCCTGGCCGCTCGCCTTGCATGTGGTCCACAACGCAACCGCGGCCAGCGAGCCGTTGCGCAGCATTTGACGCCGGGTCAAGTTCGACATGGTCGATTCTCCTCATGGGAAGGCTTGTGGGGCGGGTATCGTCGAAAACACCGTTTCATGGTATCGCACCTGCCTTCGCCATGCAACAACCCGGACGGCTGTGCCATAAGCCCAGCCGATAACCCCCCGCTGCCTCGCTCAATCCCATACCGCGGATGCCCCCGGCAAGCGGCCCGTTGATTTTTGGGAGGTCCCACCATATAGTGAACACGGGGACCAAGGCAGGAATTGCGAGGGTGACCCACGGGCGGGGTGCCATGCCCGACTGTTGCACCGAAGCCATCGATTTTTCCGACGTTGCCAGCAATGCCAGCAATGCATCAAATCGACGGGCCGCAAGCCGAGGGCATCTTTGGCGGCTTCTGCGCGCGCCAACGCGCCCGTGCGAGTCATCCCCTTCTGGTGAACAGCATCCATGGTCAACCACCCTCAATTCTCCCATAATTCTTGTCCCGAGGCACGCCCTCCCGAATCAACCAGCAACCAGCAACCAGCAACCATGCCAAACACCGCACGCAAGGTCGCCCTGGTCACTGGCAGCGGCCGGCGACGAGTGGGCAACGTTGTGGCCGAAGCGCTGGCCCAGCGCGGCTTCGACGTTGTCCTGCATTACAACCGTTCGGCCACAGAGGCCGAGGAAACGGCCGCCGGGCTGCGCGGTTATGGAATAGACGCCGCCGCGTTCCAGGCCGACGTTTCCGACGAGGACCAGGTGCGCCGCCTGTTCGACCGGGCAACGGACCGCTTCGGCCGGCTCGACGTGCTGGTGACCGCCGCCGCCGTGTGGGAGCCCAAGCCGCTCGAGGAGACCACGGCCGCCGATGTCCGCCGCCAGTTCGACATCAACGCGCTGGGCACGTTTCTCTGCTGCCAGCACGCCGGGCGCGTGATGGCCGGGCAGCCGGAGGGGGGGCTGATCGTCACCATCGGCGACTGGGCCACGGTGCGCCCCTATCCCGGCTATGCCGCCTACTTCCCCGGGAAAGGCGCCATCCCCACCATCACCCGCGTGTTCGCCGTCGAGCTGGCGCGAAAGCACCACAACATCCGCGTCAACTGCATCCTGCCCGGCCCCGTCATGCTGCCCGAGAACCTCTCCCAACCCGAGGTGGCCGGCGCCGTGGCCGGCACGTTGCTGAAGCGGCCGGGCAGGCCCGAGAACGTCGCTCAAGCCGTCCTGTTCTTCCTCGACTGCGATTACACGACCGGCGTGTGCCTGCCGGTCGACGGCGGCCGGACGATTGCCGACGGCGCGTAGCGCCGCGGGGCGAGCGCGGGGTTGCGCGCCGGCCTGCCGGGGCTGCGGGAGCGTCGGCGTTCTGGTATACTGGCGTGGCAAGCGTTCACTCGCCTCCCTTCTCCACCCCAAGGAGCCCGCCATGAAACGTCCCGTCACCCGTCGAACCTGCTTGAAGTCGGCCGCCGCGGCGGCCGGGAGTTTCTGGATCCTCCCGGGCGGCCTTGCCCGGGCCTATGCCGCCAACGAATCGGTCCACGTGGGCGTCATTGCCACGGGCGGGCGCGGGGGCGCGAACCTCAACGGAGTGGCCGGTCAGCCGGGGGTTCATATCGCCGCGCTGTGCGATGCCGATCGGCCCCGCCTCGAGCACGCCGCGCGCCGTTTCCCCGACGCCCGCGCCACCACCGATTTCCGCGAACTGCTCGACGATCCCC
>SKJM01000492.1 GCA_007122045.1 Planctomycetales bacterium
CTGAAGCTCGAACCCTGGCCGAAGGACCGCGTGCCCGAGGGAGCGCTGACCCGGATCGAAGACATCGAAGGGCGGCGGGCCCGCACCCGCTTCTTTGCCGGCGAGCCGATTATCGAACGCAAGCTGCTCCGGCCGGGCGAAACCGGCGGCGGAATCAGCCCGCTCATCCCCAAGGGACTCCGCGTCGTGTCGGTGAAGGTCGATCGGGTGTCCGGCGGCGGGGGGCTCATCCTGCCCGGCGATCGGGTGGACATGGTGGTGTACTTCACGCAAACCCGGACGGCCAGTATTCCCGAGACCTCGACGCGAACCGTCCTGCAAGACATCCGGGTGTTCGCGGTCAACGACCAGTTTAGCCTCGACGACGAGCCCGACAAGCGTTCGATTACCAACGCGCAAACGGTTTCGCTGCTGGTGACCCCGGCCCAGGCCCAGAAAGTAACCCTGGCCGGCGAGTTGGGCAGGATCCGGCTGGTGCTCCGCAGCCCGGAGGACGACGAGCAGACCGAGTTGACCGTCGCCACGGCCCAGGACATCCTCCGAGGGTTCGGGGGCAGTGTGCGCGATAAGGAAGCCCTCATGGAGACGGGAACCTGGGACCCGGACGGCGAGATGGGAGGTTTCCTCGACTTCCTCCGGCAGAAGGCGGGCGCGGGGGAGGACCATACGGCTTCGGTCCGCCGCCCCCAACCCGTCCCGCCCGAGCCCGAGAACACTACCTGGAACATACGCATCGTACGTGCCGGGCAGGTCGAGGACGTCGAGCTTGAGGAGGCGTCGAAACCGGACGGGCGGGGTTCCACGTGGCGCCACCGTCCGACGGCGCCGCCCCCGCCCCCGCCATCGGCCGGCCGGGACCAGCCTTCCTCGGACAAGCCCCAGCAGGCCGCCCCGTCGCCGAGACCCGTCGGCAACGAGCCTGCGGTCGACGCCGACCCCAGTGAAGAGGATCTGGCAGACCTGGAATCCCCCTACTAACCCCGAAATGGGCAAGAGGAACGGGCCGGCACGGATGGTCGGCCCTCATGGAAGAACCCTCCGGGAATTCCCCCGGACCACGCTTCAAGGAACTCACGGATGTGGAAACCTACTCGCTCGCCGTCGCGCCCCCGAGGCGCCCTGTCGCGATACCTTACCCTTGTCGGCGTCCTGCCGCTTCTTAGCGGCCTGCTGGTGTCGGTCGCATTGGGCCAGGAGGGTCGAGCGCCCGGCGTATTCGACCCGTCGCGAGCCCCCTCGCTCATCTACCAGGTCACGAGCCTCCAGCAGCGGATGGAAATGACCGTCAACGCCAGCCGGCGCCTGGAGATGGACCAGAAGATTCCCGAGGCGCAGGTAAACAACCCCGAAATCGTGGACCTGACTCCCTTGGCGCCGAACGTCATCCAGGTTTCTGCAAAAAACGCCGGCGTAACCCAAATCAACCTGTGGGGTGAAGACGGGAACATCTACACGGTCGACGTGATCGTCTACCGCGACGTTCGCGAACTGGAACTGCTGCTGGAAAGCCAGTTTCCCAACGCCAATTTGAACGTGGTACCGGTCGGCAGCGGCGTGATGATTTCCGGCTATGTCGACCAGCCCGAGCACGTCCGGCTCATCACGCGGATTGCCGAAGAGTACTACCCGAAGGTCATTCCCGCCGTGACCGTCAGCGGGGTACACCAGATCCTGCTGCACGTACGGGTGATGGAGGTCTCGCGGACGAAGCTGCGGGCCTTGGGATTCGACTTTGCGCATTTCTCGGGCCAGGATTTCGTGGTGTCGAGTATCAGCGGGCTGATCAGCTCGTTCGGCGGCAGTGTTGCCACTACGGGACAGGAGACCTTCTCCTTTGGGGTCATGGACGGCTCCAGCGCGTTTTTCGGCGTACTGGAAGCGATGCGTCAGGATCAACTGATGAAGATTCTGGCGGAGCCGACGCTGGTGACCGTGAGCGGCCGACCCGCGTTCTTCCAGGTGGGCGGCGAGTTCCCCATCCTGGTGCCGCAAAGCCTTGGAACGGTTTCGATCGAGTACAAGAAGTTCGGCACCCAGGTCGACTTCGTGCCCATTGTCCTGGGCAACGGCCGCATCCGCCTCGAAGTGCGTCCGCGGGTAAGCGAGATCGACAATACGCGAGGTGTCACCATCAGCAATACGACCGTTCCCGGCCTCCGCACCCGCGAGGTCGACACGGGCGTGGAACTGAACGCCGGGCAGACGCTGGCGATTGCCGGGCTGGTGCAAACGCGGGTGGAGTCGGAGAACCGGGGGCTTCCGTGGGCCAGCGAAGTGCCGTACATCGGGGCCTTGTTCCGCCGCGTTCACCACGAAAACAACGAGATCGAGTTGCTCATCATGGTCACCCCCGAACTGGTCGAGGCCATGGATGCCCACGAGGTGCCGCATTGCGGTCCCGGCACGGGAACCACCATGCCGAACGATTGCGACCTTTACATGAAGGGCCATCTGGAGGTACCCAACTGCTATCCCCCCTGCGGGACCGGTTGTGCGGGATGCACGCCGCCCGGCGGCCAGCCGGGTATGGTGGGCGGCTGGGGCGACCAGGAAATGATCGACGGCGCCCCGCTGCCGGGGGTAAGCGAGCCGCTCGAAACCGCACCGAACGACCCCCGCCGGACGTTCGAGCCGCCGTCGGCCGATCCTCCGCCCGACGTTTCGGCGGCCACGGGCGGCCGCCCCGCGGCTGCGGCGGGTGCCGGACGGGCGGGTTTGCCCCCACCGTCGGGTGGAACCGCGGTTCGCCCGCACCCCACCCCTCCGCGGCAAGGTCCGCAACCGGCCGCCCAGCCGTCGCCTACGGCCGGGGACGCCCCTTCGCCGGTTTTCATCGGCCCGGTCGGCTACGATGTCCTAAAGTAGAATATGAGCAATGTCTTACGCTTGGCCCTGGTCGATCCGGACGACACCCAGCGCGAATCGATGAAGTCGATGCTGCTGGGCATGGACATGATATGGCTCGAGGCCGAGTGCTCCCGCTACGAGTTCTTCAGCGACGTGGTGGCGCAGACGAACCCGGACATCGGGCTGGTCTGCATCGACGCCGACCCGGAAAAGGCGCTCGACCTCGTTGCTCAAATCGGCGAGGCCTCGCCCGCCTGCGCCGTGCTGGTGGTGAGTTCCTCCAGCGACGGCAACCTGATTCTCCAGGCGCTTCGGGCGGGGGCCAAGGAATTCCTCACCCGTCCGGTCCGCATCGAGGACCTGCTCGGCGCGCTGGGCCGGATCAGCGAGCGCCGGGGTGGCAGTGGCGGAGGCCGGTCCCGCGGCAGCCAGGTCATCGCCGTGGCCGGCGCCACCGGCGGCGTGGGCACCACCAGTATCGCCGTCAACCTCGGCTGCGCGCTGGCCGCCCACGAGATGAATTCCGTGGCCCTCATCGACCTGGACCTCTGCCTCGGCGACGCCGACGTCTTCCTCGACACCATCCCTGACTACACGCTGGTCGACGTGGCCCAAAACGTCACCCGGCTCGACTTCACGCTGCTGAAACGTTCGCTGACGAAGCACTCGTCGGGCCTGTACCTGTTGCCTCGCCCCGTTCAGATTGAAGACATGCGGCTGATCGGGGCCGAGGACTTGCAGCGGGTGATCGGGCTGCTGAAGGCCACGTTCACCCACCTGGTGCTCGACCTGTCGAAGAGCTTCAACACTATCGACATGATGGCGCTGGAGATGGCCAACCACATTCTGCTGGTGACGCAGTTGGACCTGCCCTGCCTGCGCAACGTGGTGCGGCTGATGATGTCCTTCGGCGAGATGGACAACATGGCCGGCAAGGTGAAGATTGTGGTGAATCGGGCGGGGCTCGAGCAGGGGCAGATCACGCTGAAGAAGGCCGAGGAGACCATCGGCAAGGAAATCTTCTGGCAGCTTCCCAACGACTACCGCACCATGGTCGAGGTGCGCAACAACGGGGTGCCGCTGCTGGAGCAGGCCCCGAAGACGGCCATTACGCAGTCGGTCGTCGGGCTGGCCCGGGCCCTCGCCTCGGACGAAAAGGCCCTACCGGCGGAACCGCCGGGCAAGAAGTCGGTGTTGGAGCGTCTGTTCAGCTTCGGGTCGGTCAAGCGGGCGGGGCCTTGACAGCCTCCGGGCATCCGGGTTATGCTTAATGACATGTTATTCGCGCGTGTCACGGATTGCTCACCCGGAGGGCCGCCCCCATGCAAACCCCCAGCCTCTTTCAGCAGGCTTACGCCCGCATCCAGGACGAAATCCTCAGCGGAAGCCTTCCCCCCGGTGAACGGGTCTCGGAAATCTCCCTCTCCCGGCAGTTGGGACTCGGCCGCGCCCCCGTGCGCGAGGCCCTGCGCCAGTTGCACTGCGACGGCGTCATGCAGCAGATTCCCCGCTTCGGCACCGTTGTGCGCGTGCCGCGCCGCCGCGACGTGGTCGACATGTACGAACTCCGCGAAGCCTTGGAAACCTACGCGGTAGGCAAGGCCGTCGAGCGAATCCGGCCCGAGCAAATCCAGCGCCTCCGCCAACTCCTGCGCGAAATGGGCGATGCCGCGCGGGCGCTGAAACGGTCCGGCCGCGACCGTCTCGCCCCCGAGGCCATTCAGGAACACCTCGCCGCCGACATGGCGTTCCATTCGCTGCTGGTCAGCGCCTCGGGCAACGCGCAGATCGCCGACACGGTGCGGAAGAAACGCCTGCTCGCCCGCATCCTGGCCACCCACGTGCACCGCTTCGACCTGCCCATGCTCAACCGCGTGTACCGCTTCCACCAGCGGATCCTTCGGGCCGTCGAGCGGGGCGACGCCGAGGCCGCCTGCCGCGCCACGGCCGAACACCTCCGCACCGGCATGCGGGAGATGCTCGATCACTTCGACCGGCACCAACAGCAGCAGGACCCCGGCGGGGCCGGCCTCCAGGCGAACGTCGACGATACCCCGGCCCCGGTCGCATCGCCCCATTCCAAGCGCGCGTGACGGCGCAATGTTGGAGTTCACGCCCGGATTATTCATAACTTCATAACGATGTAGGGTGGTGACAAGCAAGCCAAGACCGTGGTGGGACTTCGGTCGCTCGCCCGGACCTGCTTCAAGCGGACGGCGTGCAAACCAGCCAGGCGTGGCTTGCGCAGTCCCACCAACGACTTACGCGACCTCGTCCCACCCTACATGAATAATCCGGGCTCAAGCGTGAACTCCAACGGGTGTCTGGCCGGCTGAAGCCGGCACTCCAACACTTCGCTGAGCCGCTCCAGCGTGAACTCCAACGGGGCCGCTACCGGTCCGTTTCTGCGTCGCCCAGCAGATACTCGACCGCGCGCTGGAGCTGGCGGTCGACGAAGTCGGCGTCTTCTTCCTCGTCGGGCACGGCGCCGTTTTCGCGAGGAATGCCGCGGCGCAGCCGCCAGGCGCGAAGCCGCATGTACTCTTCGCTCTCGAGTTCCACCGCCAAGTTGGGGCTGGGGCGCACGCCCCAGTCGTCCTCCTCGGTCGAATCGACCTGGCGGTTGATGTTCC
>SKJM01000702.1 GCA_007122045.1 Planctomycetales bacterium
GATGGAGACATACCAATGGCCCAACAACACGTTTCCCGGTGGCGTCGGTTCTTGCGGTGAGGAGTTCTTAAAGATATCACACGGAGATTAGGATTTCCTGCTTGCCACGGCACGATGAACCACGCCCTCAGAAGAACGTCCCGTACAGCCAGCCGGTCAGCGTGCTCATGCACACGACCAGGGCGATGAATACGGCCGTCTTCTGCGTGCCCAGCACGGAGCGGATCACCAGCATGTTCGGCAGCGACAGGGCCGGGCCGGCCAGCAGCAGGGCGAGCGCGGGCCCCTGGCCCATGCCGTTGTCGATCAGTCCTTGGAGGATGGGCACTTCGGTGAGCGTGGCGAAGTACATGAAGGCCCCGGCGACCGAGGCGAACAAGTTCGCGCCGAACGAGTTGCCGCCCACCAGCGAGGCGACCCACTGGCTGGGGATCATGCCCTCTTCGCCCGGCCGGCCCAGCAGGAACCCGGCCACGATGACGCCCATGAACAACAGCGGCGTAATCTGCTTGGCGAACCCCCACGACTGGTCGAACCACTCGCTCACCGCCTCCGGCCGGCGGCCGAAGCCCAACACCAGCGCCAGGCCGATCGTCGCCACGGTGAACGGCAGCATCGCCGCGTACGGCAGGCCTTGCTCGTGGCCGGGCAGCACGTGGCCGAACTGCGGCACGAGCCACAGCGTGGTCAGTGCCCAGGTGGCCGCGGCGGCCAGCCCCACCAGGGCCATCTTCCACCAGCGAACGCCGAACCAGGCCACCAGAATCGACGCCAGGGCCACGGCGAACAGCGAGGTCAGCAGCCACTTGCTCGACCAGATCGTGTACCACAGCCCCTCGGTCGCGTCGGGCCGGCCCCAGTTGGCGAACACCAGGATGCCGACCATGGCGGCGAAATAGGTGGCCGTTTTCCACAGCGGGCGGTCTTGCTCGCTTTCGGGCATCGCGACGGCTTGAGCCGCCTTGTCGGTCTCTTCCCGGCGGTAGATGAAGTGCATCGCCAGGCCGATGACGATGCTGAAGACGATCGCGCCCATCGCCCGCGCCACGCCCAGCGACGGCCCGAGCACGGCGGCGGTCAGGACGATGGCCAGTACGTTGATGGCCGGACCGGAGTAGAGGAAGGCCACCGCGGGGCCCAGCCCGGCGCCCATCCGCCAGATGCCCGCAAACAACGGCAGAATGGTGCAGGAACAAACGGCCAGGATCGAACCGCTCACCGAGGCGACGCCGTAGGCCAGCGGCTTGGGCGCGGTGGGGCCGAGGTATTTCATCACCGCGTTCTGGCTGACGAACACGGCAATGGCCCCGGCGATGAAGAAGGCCGGGATCAGGCACAGCAGCACGTGCTCCTGGGCGTACCAGCGCGTCAGGGCCAGGGCCTCGTAGATCGATTGGTCGAATCGTTGCCACCCCAGAGGGAGGGAGAAAGCGATCAGGAAGGCCGCCAGCCCCAGCGCCAGTTTCTTCCATTCGCGCTGCAAGAGCGAGGGTTCGCAGGTCTCGGCGGGAGCGGCGGCGACGGTCTGCGGGGGCGAGGCGGCATCGATGGCGGCCGAATCGGGGGGAGACGTTATATCCATTGTCGGTATATCTCCGGGTTGGGGTGAAGTGAAGTGAAGTCGTTACCGGGCAGCAGGGGAAGCGTCCGTCGCCGGCTGGGGCGTCGGCTGAACTTACATCGAAGCTTGCGTGATTGGTAATTTAGCCAAATATGCGATTTTACACGGCGACCCTCGCCAGGACAAGCCGGCTTCCAGCATTTGGGCATTGCGTCCGATGCCGTAATACTCTCGGAAAACCCCTCTTGGACAGGCGATAACCCCCCCATTACGCCCCTTAGGGACCAGTTCGGCCTTGCTTCGCATGGCCGCCCGCCCTGCGGAAGCCCGGAACCCACCTTGCAATTATATTGTTATTTGGCCAAACTAGCAACTGCCACCTGCCGATGTTGACGACCACCGAGCCGATCAATCCGGTGCAGGCCCTGCCACGCGCGGTTGCCAATTCGCGATAGGGCATTGACGCAACTTGCTCATTTGGTACAATTGCCAAACATGCGGCCCTGGCCGGAATATCACCCGGAGGGCCGTTCGGGTAGCATAGAGCGTAGTGGCGTGGTCTTGCCCTGACACCGAGCCGGGGCGGCCGGTACAATAGCACTTCAGCAGAGGAGTTCGCCATGGAACCTTCCGTAACGCGTCGGACGTTCGTTCAAGCGATGGGCGTGGGCGCCGGCACCGCAGCCGGGCTGGCCCCCTTCGCCGCCCAAGGGGCCGATGACTCGGAGAAAACCGTCAAAATTGTCGCCGTTGCATGCAGCCCGCGAGAAGGCATGACGACCGCCCAGGCCCTGGACTACTGCCTGGAAGCGGCCAAGGCGGTCGATCCGGACCGGATCGAAACGGAACTGATCGACCTGGCCGAAATGGAAATTCCCGGATACATGGCCGCCGGCATCCCGCTGAAGCCGGGCCACCGCGACGATTTCCCCAAGGTGGCCGAGAAACTGGCCGATCGAAGGGTCGCGGGCATCATTATCGGCTCGCCGGTCTACTACCGCAACGTGACCGCCCTGTGCAAGGCGTTCATCGATCGGTGCAGGGTCTTGCGGGCCGAGTTCGCGCTGTCGAACAAGGTCGGCGGCGCGGTGGCCGTCGGCGGCGGGCGGAACGGTGGTCAGGAGTTGACCCTTCAGGCCATCCACTCCGCGCTGCTGTGCCAGGAGATGCTCGTCGTCGGCGACGGCCGCCCCACCGCCCACGCCGGAGGCGCCGTGTGGAATCCCGGTACCGACGACATCTCGGAAGACAAGATTGGGCTCGCCACCGTGCGGAACCTGGGGCGGCGCGTGGCCGAAGTCGCTTTGCAGCGAGCCCCGGCCGAATAAGCCGGAAAACACGTCCCCAGCCAACGCGCGGAAGACGGCCGCTTGGAACCCATGTTACCCGGTGCAGCGAGAAGCCTATGACCTTGAAAGACGCCGCAGCCAATTCGCTGCTGATGTTTGTTGCCGCCACGTGCGTCGTGCTGATCGTCAAGGCGGTTTCGCCGGCCCCGCAAACGCCTCACGCGGCGGCCGGCGGGTCGGCCGCCGGCGGATCCGCCGGCGCCATGCAGGACGGCATCCGGGTCTATTACATCCACGGCAACTTCCGATGCGTCACTTGCGAGGCTATCGAAAACTACGCCCGCGAAGCGGTGGAAACCGGCTTCCCCGACCAACTGAGCGCCGGGCGAATCGAATGGCAGACCATCAATTTCGACGATCCGGGCAACGAGCGCTATGTGGTCGAATACGAGGTGGTCGCCCCGACCGTTATCCTCGCCAGGTTCGAGGGGGGGCGGCAGGTCGAATGGACGCGGCTGCACGGGGTTTGGGATCATGTGAACGTGAAGTCTGCCTTCATTCGCTACGTGCAGGACAGCCTCCGCGAGTTCATGGGTGCGTTGCCGACCGAAGCTCCCACCCCGGCCGAAGCCCCAACGCCGGCCGTTCCCGCCTTCGGCGCCCCTGCTTCCGGAACCCCGGCCGCGGCCGATTCCCCTGCCGAACTTCGGCCTTCGGAGCCCGCGGCGCCGGCGGCCCCGGTTCCGGAACCCCTCACGCCGGACCGGGCAAGTTCCGAGCCGCCGATGCCCGCCTCTCCCTTGCGTTCACCCACCCAGGAACCCCGCTTTTCCTTCCCCAACCCGGAGTAACACCTATGCTGCATTTGCTGCCGAACTCTCGCCGCATGAAACCCCGCCGAGTGCCAAGGGCGGCCGTTTGGGCCGTTGTGCTGTTGGCGTTGCCGACACTCCCCGGTTGCCAAGAGGCCCCCGACGCGCCGCTGTTGCCGGGCAACCCCACCCAGGAAGAACTCGATTACCAGGCGGGCCGCGTGCCCGGCCAGTCATTCGGGGGCCCCGCCCCCTCCAACTCGGACTTACCGGTGCTGGTGGCCCTGGGGGCAGGGCAATGCATCCCGTGCCGGCAAATGCAGCCCGACCTGGACGCGCTCCGAGAGCAATATGCCGGCGCGATGGAGCTGGTGTACATCGACGTGTACCAGGATCGCACGGCGGGGCATCGGTACGGCATTCGCACGATTCCCACCCAGATATTCTACGACGCTTCGGGCCGCGAGTTGTTCCGGCACGAAGGGTATTCCAGCATGGAAGACATCCTGGCGACGTGGACAAAGCTTGGCGTGTCGTTGCAGCCTGACGATGCCGGCTCGACGCCGGAGGCCGGGTAGAGGAAAAACCATGAGCGAGTTCGCTTTCGGGGTGGGTACGGCCCTTTGGTTGGGCATCCTCACGTCCATCAGCCCATGCCCGTTGGCCACCAACATCGCGGCGATTTCCTACATCGCGCGCAAGGTGGGCAACGCGCGCCAGGTGTTCTTGACCGGTTTGCTCTACACCCTCGGGCGCACCCTGGCCTACCTGGTCTTGGCGTTCGTGCTGGTCGCCAGCGTGCTTTCGATGCCGCAGGTCTCCTTGTTCCTGCAGAGGTACATGCACCTGGCGCTCGGCCCCATCTTGATTCTCGTCGGCATGTTCCTGCTGGGACTCATTGAGATGAACCTCGGCGGCGGCGGGATGGGCGCGGGCCTGCAGAAGCGGGTCGACGCCATGGGCATGTGGGGCTCGCTGTTGCTGGGCATCGTGTTCGCGCTGACCTTCTGCCCCACCTCGGCCGCCCTGTTCTTCGGCAGCCTCGTGCCCCTCTCGCTGACGGTGAACTCGATGGTCGCCCTGCCGGCGATCTACGGCGTGGGCACCGCCGTGCCGGTCATCGTGTTCGCCGTGCTGCTGGCCACCAGCGCGCAGTCGGTCGGCAGGGCGTACAATGTACTCGCCAAGGTCGAGTGGTTCGCCCGAACGGCCACGGGATGCGTCTTCATCATTGTGGGCATTTATTTTTCCCTGAAATACGTTTTTCAGGTAATATGAAGCAATGCAGGGCGGCCTGCTCACCGCCTCTCAGCGGGGTATCCTCCGGGCCTCCAGTGGCACTGGGCGCCGGCACGGCACGAGATTATATTGAGGCCGCTCTTGCCCGATCGGCAAGAAACGCCATGCCGCGGCACACCCAAAGGGCCACGTAACGCACCATATCGTAAACAACCATCGTACGCAGCAGGGAATCCCAACCATGGAACCCACCGTTTGTCCTTCCACGCCCCAAGGCGGCGCGCCCGGCGAGCGGCGCGGCTTTATCGCCAAGGTGGCCGCAGCGGTTCTCGGAGGCATTTCGCTCGTGGTACCGGCGCTCACCGCGCTGGTGGCCTACCTGAATCCCATCCGGCAGAAGAGCCAGGGGGGCGAATTCTTCCGCCTGACAACACTGGCCACCCTGCCCGAAGACGGTACGCCGCGCAGGTTTCCCGTGATTACCGACCGGGTGGATGCGTGGAACCGCTACCCGCGCGAGCCCATCGGCGCGGTGTGGCTGCGGCGCACCGGCGATCCGAAGGA
>SKJM01000026.1 GCA_007122045.1 Planctomycetales bacterium
CCAGCACGCCCAGCATCAGCGGCGACGGGCGGACCGACAGCGCCGAGACGACCACGCCCTCGACCGCCACGGGCACGCGCGCCGCCCGCGGGTTCTGATCGTTGGTCACCAGCACCAGTTGGTCGCGCAGGTAGCCGGGGGGCGCGTCGTCCGCCAGGCCCACCACCAGGTCGTAGGTCACCTGGCCGCCGGTCCGGCCGGTTTCGGCCAGCCGGGTTTGAAGGAACGGGTTTTCGGTTTCGATGCTTTCGATTCGCCAGTCGCCGCGTCCGGCGTAGCGGACGGTCAGTCGCCGCTCGGGGGCGGCGCCCTGGGTGACCGAGCCGAACTGCACGGCGCCGGGATGCACCACCACGTCGCTGCGGATGTACGAGCGCACCAACAACTGGACTTCGGCCCGGAACGGCAGGTCGAACACGACGGTGAGCGTCGAGTCCTTGCGGCCGAGGAAGTTGCGCGTATCGAGCACGGTGACGATTTCGGCCGTCTCCCACGTCTTCAGGTGCCGCCGGCTGACTTCCGTGGCGGTGCACCCGCAGGTCGAGCGAATCGACGCGATGCGCACGTCCTCCTCGTAGAGGTTCTCGAGGGTGAAGCGATGCTCCATTTTCGCACCCCGGGCCACCACGCCGAAGTCGTGCGAGGTATGGTCGAACATTTTGCGGGCCCACTCCTGGGCGGCGGCGGGCGCGGGGGCCAGCGCGGCGGCCAGCGCGAGGGCCAGCGCGGGAGGGAGCAGAACGGAGCGTATTCGGCGGTTGTGGGGGCGGTTCATCGTCCAATCCTTTGGAGTTCCTGGTTCCTGTATTCTTCCGTTTCGGGCGCCGACCGGCTTTCCTGCCGGGCGATACCAGCCGGCTGCTGCTGTGCCTGACGCGGCCCGGTCCCAAAAGCAGCACGCCTTTTCCATCACGCGGCGCCCACCAGACCGCACGCGAACTGCACGCCGTCGACGGCCGTTTTGCCGTAGAAGTCGCAGCCGGTTTTTTCGGCCAGCAGATCGCTGGCGGCCGCCCCGCCCACCATCAGCTTGACCCCCTCGCGCAGCCCGGCCGTCTTGATGGCCTCGACCGTTTCACGGACGGAACTGTAGCAGGTGGTCAGCAGCACGCTCATGCCGACCACCTGGGGCTGGTGTTGGCGGATGGCGTCGACGAATTGATCGGGGGGCACGTCGACGCCGAGGTCGACCACCTCGAACCCGGAGCCGCGGAGCATCATCACCACGATGTCCTTGCCGATGTCGTGGATGTCGTGCTGCACGGCGCCCATCACGGCGGTGCCCGCCTTGCCGCCCGCCGTCGCGGCCGACAGGTGCGGCTGAAGCTCGGCCATGATGGTTTTCATCATCATGCCGCCGAACATCAATTCGGGCAGGAAGCATTCCTCCCGCGCGAAGCGGTTGCCCAATTCGATCATGCCCCGGTTGCACTCGGCCAGGACTTCGTCGGCGGGCACGCCGGCTTCGAGCTTCTCCCGGACCAGGGCTTTCACCTCCGCTTCCTGGACCCGGGCAACCGCGTCCGCGAGGCTCGTCATTTCGGCCATTAGCGTGTTTCCTCCATCTCGGGGCACGGCCCGGTCTAAAGTTTCGGGTAACCGGTCACCGGGGGACTGTCCCAATTTTCGCGGCGGCGAGGGTATTCCTTCCTGGGGAACGGTCTTTCGCCCGAAAATGGGACTGTCCCCTTCGGCCGGTCAGAATGCGAGCAGGCAGAAGTAGATGTACAGGTAGCCGAGCGAGTCGGTCTGTTTCCACACCCGCTCGAACAGTTCCGGATCGCCGGTGATCGGCGGCATTTCCTCGAGTTTTTCTTCCCAGGGAATCGTGGTTCCCGGAGGGCGTTTGGTCTGGGGCGCTTCGTTCACGGCTGGCTCCCTTGCAAGTTGGAATATGCTGGGCTGGAAAACGATTTCGGCGGAGCGCGCGGCACAGGCAGGTCAATACTGGCCGTACTCCCGGGTGAAGTCGGTCATGGCGCGGAGGTTCTCCGGCCGCGTGTCGTCCTGCATGATGGCGCTGGCGTCCATGATGTACCCGCCGTCGCGCGCCACGGTATCGATCACCTTTTTGCACGCACTGCGCACGTCGTCGGGGGTGCCGAAGGCCAGCACGTCGTTGGGAATGCCGCCGCTGAGGCAAAACTTGTGCCCCACCGCACGGTGGACCTCCTCGACGTCGCCCCGGTCGACGTGGTAAACAATGCTGAGATCCGGCAGTTCGGCAATGTATTTCAGGTTCGGGTTCCATTCGCCCTCGGCGTAGAAGAGCGTTTGGATGCCCCGGTTGTGCAGCTCGCACAGGATCCACTTCAGCGTGGGCCAGTAGAAGCGCTCGAACTGCTCCGGCGAGAGGAACGGCATGCAGCCGCGGTGCATCCACAGGCCGACGGGCACCTGCCGCAACGGATCGGCCGTCATCGAAGCCACCTCCAGCAGGTGCGGCGCCAGCGCCTCGCAGGCGGCGATCACCTTGTCGGGGCGGCGGAACAGGTCCATGCACAGCCCCTTATACCCGCGGAGCTTATCGGCGATGATGTCGAATGGGGTCTTCAAAATACCGGCGATGGCGGCCACGGTGCCCGTCTCCGCCCGCAGGCGCTGCCCCTGCTGCGCCAGGCCGCCGAAGTACTGCATCATCGCCATGCCGCCCTTGACGAACGACAGGTTATTCCGCATCGTCGACGGCTCGCCCGGCGCCACCACGTCGTTGGCCACCCGCGGCAGCCACACGTTGTACAGGTAGCCCGTCGGATCCTCGATCAGCGCGTCGTAATCGTCCTCGGTCATCCAGGCGTCCTCTTCCGGCGGCTCGACGTATTGGAACGCCTTGTCGGCCGGCAGGTGAATGCCCGGGACGGCGTAATACTTCATGGAAATCGCCTCGGTCAGCCCGGTCCACACGAAGACCATGTTGGGCACCGTGGCGTCCCAATCGAAGTCGGCGGCGCACTTGCGGGTGGCTTCGAAGGCCTTTTCGTAGTCGTGGACCACGTCCTGGCAGGTGAAGCCGGCGTACCGGGCGATGAACTCGGCCACGAACGGCCGGATCGGAATTCGATCGGGCTTCTCGTTCCGCATCGCCGCCGTGTAGCGAGCGAGGCGTTGCTGGTAAAGCTGCTCCATGTCGTTCGGCATCGCGAGAGCATCCTCCGTTGATGGTAGGGCCGGCCAGCCCGATTGGGTCGTTTTGCGCCCCCTCCAGCCCCGGCCGGGCAGGTCCGCCCCGCCCCGGGGCCGGCCAGCGGCGTCCGCACATGGCCAATGGCCAGAGTATGCCACGAACCGCGCGAGGTGTCAACCGCAACGCGGCGGCGCAGCAGCGTCGGGGTGTCGGGGGGGCCTTGTTGGAGTTCACGCTTCAGCGTGATGGGAATGGCAAACGCTTGATTCGCACGCTGCAGCGTGAACTCCAACAGCGGTCTTCTGTTCCTCGCCCGTTCCGGCAGCGTGTTCCGGCAGCGGCTTGATGGAGCGGGCCGGCGCTGGTATGCTTGCTGCCATGAACCGCCAGCAAAGCTACGAAGCTTACGTCCGCGCCTGTACGCTGATGCCCGGGGGGGTCAACAGCCCCGCCCGCGCCTTCGGGGGGGTCGGCGGAGAGCCCATCTTCTTCCTCCGCGGCGAGGGCGCCTGTCTGTTCGACCTCGACGGCAACCGCTATGTCGATTACGTCGGCTCCTGGGGACCGATGATCCTCGGCCACGCGCACCCGATGGTCGTCGAGGCCGTCGAGACCGCCCTCCGTCAGGGAACCTCCTTCGGAGCCCCCACTCTGGCGGAAAACGAGTTGGCCGCCCTGGTGGTCGAGGCGGTCCCCTCGATCGAAATGGTCCGCCTGGTCAACTCGGGTACCGAGGCCACCATGAGCGCGCTGCGCCTGGCCCGGGCCTATACGGGCCGGCCCGCCATCATCAAGTTCAGCGGCAACTACCACGGCCACGTCGACAGCCTGCTGGTGGCCGCCGGCAGTTCCGCTGCCACGCTCGGAGCCCCCGATTCGCCCGGCGTGACCGAAGGCACCGCCCGCGATACCCTCGTGCTCCCGTACAACGACGCGGGGGCAGTCGAACACGCGTTCGACGAACACGGCGGCCGGCTGGCGGCGGTTATCGTCGAGCCGGTGGCCGGCAACATGGGCTGCGTTCCGGCCGAGCCGGCGTTCCTCGAAACCCTCCGGCGGCGGACGGCCGAACACGGGGCGCTGCTGATCTTCGACGAGGTGATGTCGGGCTTTCGCGTGGCCTACGGCGGCGCCCAGGCCCGGCTGGGCATCACGCCCGATCTGACCACCCTGGGCAAGATCATCGGCGGCGGGTTGCCCGTGGGCGCCTACGGCGGCCGGGCCGACATCATGCAGCAGGTCCTGCCCGCCGGAAAGGTCTTCCAGGCCGGCACCCTCAGCGGCAACCCGCTGGCCACCGCCGCCGGCATCGCCACGCTCAAGCTGCTGCGCGACGGCGACGTGTACGAGCGGCTCGAGCAACGGTCGGCCCGGCTGGCCGAGGGCTTCGACGACGCCGCTCGAACGGCGGGCGTGCCGTGTACGGTGGGCCGGTGCGGCAGTATGCTCACGCTGTTCTTCAGCCCCGACCCGGTAACCGACTGGGTCTCGGCCGCCCGGTGCGATACGGCCCGCTTCAGCCGTTTCTTCTGGGCGATGGCCGACCGCGGCTTCTACCTGCCATGCAGCCAATACGAGGCGATGTTCGTCTCGGCGGCGCACACCGCCGCCGAGGTGGACGCCACCGTGGCGGCCGCGGGCGAAGCGCTTCGTGAGGTGGCGGCCGGGTGAGTTGCATTCCTTTGCGGCGGTGAAATCATGATAGTCTGGTGGGGGGCGTTATGCTTGTCCCTGGGCGTACTCGTTGAGATTGCATTCCTGATGGGAGTACTCTTGGCACGTTTCTAGCTGCCCAGCCACCCCCTTCCCCGGTTCGAGTTCACGCCTCAGCGCGCTTGCCCGCGCCGCAGCTTCTCCTCGGCGGCGCTGGGGCGCGAGTAGCGGGGGACGAGCGTCCACAGGTCGTCGCGGCGGCCGGCGGTGTAGTGGCGGGCGGCCAGCGCGGCCACTTGGCGGGCGGTGGGAGGCCATAGCTCCGGGGGGAACGGGTGGAGATGGTCGGGCATCCGGTCGGCGAGTTTCCGCAGGGCCGGGCCCGTCACCTCGCTGCCCGGCGGCAATTCGGCCAGCCATGGCTCCGCGTCGACCAGCGAGGCCGGGCCAAGCGACTGCAGAAACCCCCCATCGGAACTGCCGAATGGCTGCACCACCCATTGGCCGCGCTGCGCGTCGACCGCCGCCCAGAGCTGCCCGACCTCCGGCGGCGCGGCAGCGGCAATGACCTCGAGCGTATCGACCCCGAGCACTTCCGCTCCCGCGGCATAAGCCAACACTTTGGCCGCCATCACACCCACCCGCAGACCGGTAAACGAGCCGGGACCCACGCTCACG
>SKJM01000152.1 GCA_007122045.1 Planctomycetales bacterium
AGGCCGTCGCCCTGTTACGAGACGAAACGCAGGTTCAAATCGAAGGAATTGGCCCAGGTGCGCCAGATGCTGGAGGGCCTGCTGCAAACGCTCCGCTGACGAGGCGCGCTGCCCACCTTTCCTGCCCACCGTCCCCTTGCCACCCGCCGGCCGTGGTGCTAGGCTTACACTGTCGGGGGAAGCGTTTCCCCAAGCATACCGATTGACGCAGAGGGAATGAGGCATGGCAATTGAGGTGGACGAACAGATCGACCGGCTCACGGAAGCCGTCGGCACGCTGCCGGAGAACTGGCTGGCCTGGGTGATCGTGGCCCTGGTGGCCCTTATTGCGCTGTACGTGGCGTTCAAGGTGCTGGCCGGCGGCCGGCGGCGCCGGCCGAAAGAGGTGTCCGAGCTGGCCATCGACGTCATGGCGCTGGGCAGCCAGGGGCCGCCGCCCGGCGCCCCGGTGCTCGAATTCTACAACACGCCCGTTCGGCTGGCCGCCGTGGTGTTGGCGCCGGCGGGCCGGGTGCGCGAGCTACCCCCGGACGAGGACCTGGCCGACACCTTCGACGCCATCCTCCCCGGTCTGGCCAGGGTCGTCGACACGCACCGCCCGCTGATGCGCCGCTGGCCGCCGCAGATGAGCGCCAAGGGGTTCGCGCACACGGTGTTTCAGCACTGCCGGCTGCCCGGCGAGGGCGGGAAGGGTTCGCCCTGGAGCACGGCGGCCGGGCTGTTCAAGATCGAAGGCCAGCCGCTGATGGCCGCGCTCATCGTGCGCACCTCGCAGCCGACCAACCACGGGCAGCACGTGATTGAAAACCCGGAAGGATGGCTCGCCTGCATGCGCGTGAAAGGCGCCTAGCGATGACGCGATCGGCCGCCGAACTCCGCCGCGACGCCCTGCGCATCTGGCACGCCGGGGTCGAGGCTGTCGGCAGCGAGCGGTTGGTGCGCAACGCCATGCGCGTCGAAGGCAACACGCTGTGGCTGGGCCCGCAGCCGCTGGCGCTGGACCGCATCGGCCGCATGGCCGTGGTGGGCGGCGGGAAGGCCGGGGCCGGCATGGCCGCGGCCGTCGAGCAAGCCCTGGGCACCCGGCTGATGGAGCAGAAGCGGCTGGCGGGCTGGGTCAACGTTCCGGCCGATTGCGTCCGCCCGCTGGAGCGCATCCGCCTGCACGCCGCCCGCCCTGCCGGCGTGAACGAACCCCGCCCCGAAGGCGAACAGGGCTCGCGCGAAATCCTGCGCATCGCCGAATCGCTCGGGCCCGGCGACCTGTGCCTGTGCCTGATCTCCGGCGGGGGCTCCGCCCTGATGCCTGCTCCGGTCGACGGAATCACCCTGGCCGACAAGCGGGCGGTCACGCGGCTGCTCAGCGCGGCGGGCGCAACGATCAACGAGTTGAACACGGTGCGCAAGCAGCTTAGCCGGCTGAAGGGAGGCGGGCTGGCCCGGGCGTGCCGCGCCGGGCGGCTGGTGGCGCTGATCATCTCCGACGTCCTGGGCGACCCGCTCGACGTGATCGCCTCCGGGGCGACCGTGCCCGACGACCCTTCGACCCCCGCCGGCGCCCTGGCGGTGCTCGACCGTTTCGGCGCCCGGGGTGTGGTGTCGCCCGCGGTATTCGAGTACCTGGAATCGCGCCGGCACGAAGCGGAGGGGAGTGGCCGCGCATCGGCCGCCGTGCCGGCCGGGCAAGCGGTTCCGGCCCCGCCTTCTGCCCGCGTGACCAACCTGATTATCGGGAACAACGCCACGGCGGTCGACGCGGCCGGGCGCGAGGCCGAGCGACTGGGATACACGCCCGCGATGACCGCCGCCACCCACTCCGAGGGACTCGCCGACGACGTGGGCCGGCGCCTGGCCGAGATGGCCCTGGGCATGCGCGACCGCCCCGGCACCTCGGCGGCCGCGCCCGATTGCCTCATCACCGGCGGCGAGCCGGTGGTGCGGCTTGCCGAGGAATCGGAGCGGGGGCTGGGCGGGCGGAACCAGCAGCTCGTGCTGGCCGCACTCCGGCGGCTTGCGCCCGACGGCGCGCGGGGCATCGCCCTGCTGTCCGGCGGTACGGACGGCGAGGACGGTCCCACCGACGCGGCCGGCGCGCGGTTGGACGCCGAGGTGCTCCGCGCCGCCGCCCAGCGGAACCTCGACCCGGCCCCCTACCTCGCCCGCAACGACGCCTACCACTTCTTCGAGCCGCTCGGCGCGCTGATCAAGACCGGCCCCACGCACACCAACGTATGCGACGTGCGCGTGGTGGTCGTTTCGCCGAATTCTCCTGACAAGACCCCTTTTCCCGACTATCCTTGAGTCCTGCGGGAAGAATCCATCTTCCTCACGGGCGAAGAAGCGAGGGAGTAAGACGCTGCGATGGCCAAAGCACCAAAATCGACGCCCCGAAGTCTCATGCCCCACCCGCCCCGGTCGCCAGGACCTGCCGGTGCGGGTCAATTGCTCGACGACGTGCGTCGGCTGATTGACGAAACGCGGCAGCAGGTAGCCCAGGCGATCAACGCGGGGCTGGTGGCGCTGTACTGGCACGTCGGGCGCCGGATTCGGCAGGAAATCCTCGGGGAAGAGCGGGCGGACTACGGCCAAGAGATTGTTTCAACGCTGTCGAGAAAGTTGACCGCCGAGTACGGGCGAGGGTTCAGCCGCACGAACTTGTTCTACATGATCCAGTTCGCGGAAGCCTTTCCAGACGAGCGAATTGTCCACGCACTGCGTGGACAATTGTCCTGGACCCATTTCCGGGAGCTGATCGCCATCGAGGATCCCCTGAAACGCGAGTTCTACACCGAGATGTGCCGGGCCGAGCGGTGGAGTACGCGGACTCTCCAGGACCAGATCAAGCGGATGGTCTACGAGCGCACGGCGGTGAGCAAGAAGCCCGAAGGGGTCATCCGGGCCGAAATCGCCGCCCTGCGGGACGAGGACCGCCTGACGCCCGACTTGGTTTTCCGAGATCCGTATCTTCTCGATTTCCTGGGGCTGCCTGAGCGGCGCCAGGAACGCGACCTGGAGCAGGCCGTCCTCCGAGAACTCGAGGCGTTTTTGCTGGAGTTGGGCACGGATTTCGCCTTCGTCGCCCGCCAGAAGCGCATCACAGTGGATTACGAGGACTTCTACCTCGATCTGCTGTTCTATCACCGGCGGCTGCGGCGCCTGGTGGCGATCGATCTGAAGCTGGGCCGATTCCAGGCTGCTGACAAGGGACAGATGGAGTTGTACCTCCGCTGGCTGGAGAAGCACGAAACCCATCCGGATGAGCAGCCGCCGCTGGGCCTCATCCTCTGTGCGGAGAAGTCGGAAGAACGGGTTGAGTTGATGCAACTGGAAGCCGCCGGTATTCGCGTGGCCGAGTACCTCACGGAGCTTCCTCCACGACAGATGTTAGAGCGAAAGCTGCACGACGCCATACTCCTGGCCCGAGAGCGACTGGCCCGACACCTGGAGGTGGAGGAGAAGCGTGGTGGACGGCTGTCGCCAAAGAAGGCGGCAAGACAGAAGGCGGGCAAGAAGGCCGCGAAGAAAACATCTTCGAGGAAACGCACCTCACGCAAACGACGGTAGCAGGCTCTCCATGACGCTCGACCCCACCAAAGCCCTCAACCACGTCATCGACGAATACGCTGACCCGGGGGGGCGTCCAGAGCCTAGCACCAGTTCCTCGAAGTGCCCGAGTTCGACATGGACCGACTATGGGAGGCCTGGCACGAGCCCGTGTTCGCGCTGTACCTCGCCGAGGAACCTGCTAGTGGCATCCTCCGCTACCAACTTCACTGAGAAACCCCCTTGACCTGCCAGGTTTGTCCGGACTATTCTTGACTGAAAGCGGCATCGGCCCCACGTGGAGAACCCATCAGTGCCCTCACCTTTCCCCGGAATGGATCCGTTCATCGAATCGCAGCGGTTCGATGACTTTCACTATTCCTTCATCATGACCGTCAAGGACGTGCTGGTTCCGCTGGTGCGGCCGAGGTACGTGGTCGATGCCCAGCGCTACGTGTTTCTCTCCGAAGATCAGGAGACGGAAGGGATGTACGCCCCGGATGTTTCGTTGTCCGATTCAGGATCGGAACGGCGCGGCACGCCGCCGCCGCATTCGGTGGCGACGCTGGAACCGAGGCTGAACGCCATCTCGATGTCCGACGAGGCGGGGCAGATCTTTTTGACGATCCGGTCGGGAGACGAGCAGCAGGTCGTCACGGTGATCGAAGTTCTCTCCCCGACGAACAAAACGGCCGGCAAGGGACAAAGGGAGTACCTGGCGAAACGGGCCAATTACCTGCGGACGCTGGCAAACGTCGTCGAAATCGACCTGCTCCGCGGCGGAGCGCGGCTGCCGATGTGTCGCCCCCTTCAGGAGGCCGACTATTTCGCGTTCGTCATCCGCCACGGCGACCCGTCGAACGTCGAGGAATACGGGTGGAAGCTCCAGGACCGCCTGCCGGTGATTCCGGTTCCGCTGCGCGAGGGGGAACCGGACGTCGGTCTCGACTTGCAGGCGGCCTTCGATCGCAGTTACGACCGCAGCGGGTATGATTACGCACTCAACTACAAACGCCCCATCGCCCCGCCGCTTCCGGAGGAGGTCCAGCGGTGGGTCGAGGAGCGGCTGACGGAGAAGTAGGTGTACCCGCTCGACTTGGACTACGACCGCATCGCCGCCATCCTGCGGAAGCACAACTACCGGGGCTACGTCTCGCTGGAGTTCGAGGGGAAGGAAGACGCTGCAACGGCCATTCCCAAGAGCCTGGCGTAACCGTTCACGGCCGGCTGGGGACTGGTCCATTTTTCGGCGAACAAGCGGTGTTGTCAGGGAAAGACGATGTCCGAAAAATGGACCTGTCCCCTTACCGGCCTGTTCCGCCGCGAAAATTGGGACCGTCCCCCGGCAACGGTTACCGCCTGGCGATGCTGCGCCGCGCGTTCGCGTCGCCCTGACGTCTCGCTACATCGGATATTCCCGATCGGTCACGATGCCGGGCAGGGGCACCGGATAGCGGCCGTCTTTCATTTGCAGGGGAGCGGGCGAGTCCATCGTCCACTGGTCGAGCCCCGGCGCGTACTCGTCCGGGCTGTTGAGCATGGCGTCGAGGGTGATTTCGGTGGCCGTGTGGGCCGCCTTGCGCCCCAGCGAGCCGACCACGCTGGCCATCACCCCGTCCTCGACCTCGTTGAACGGCCGGTCCTCGCGAATCGCACCGACCAGCGCGTTCCAGTGGTTCTGGTAGGGGCTCCTCTCGGCCGGCGGCACCTCCGACTGCCAAAGCTGCGTTGCGGCGTCGAAGGTGTGGCCCGTGTACGTGCTCGAAGGCCCTCCGCAGTCGTTCACGCGCGCCGCAATCGCGCAGCCCTTCGTGCCGTGCAGTTGGCTGGAGAAATTGAAGTGGGCGCCGGGCATGCACCGGCCGTTGAAGATCAGCTTGGCCCCGTCGGCGAAGGTGTATTCGACGGCGTA
>SKJM01000025.1 GCA_007122045.1 Planctomycetales bacterium
GCGCCGCCCGCGGCGCACGGCGGCGGTGAGGGCGTCGTACTCGCGGGCCATGACCGCCTCCCAGCGGTCGTGTGCGGCCCGCGTGGGCAGGGGCGGGGTGCCGCCCATCGCGCCGCTGAGCGCGTCGATTTGATGGGCGAACTCGTGCAGCACCACGTTGTGTCATTGCAGGCACGAGAAGTATCGATGTGCGACTGAACGTATTGTGGCACAACGAGGTGTGTTGCGAGAGAAATAGCAGGTTCTCCCGCAATGTCTTAATGTGGGCTTCTTCGGGTTCGACATCCGCGATGCCGAAACTGCGACAGAGTTTGCGATGCGCCAATGCCATCGGCTGAAGATTCGACGGACTGGTTGCAACGAACACCTCCGAACACATCAGCTCAAGAATGGAACGCAGCGGCCGGTTCAAGAGCTGTGGGCCCCGGACGCCGATCGCGCGAGGTTGCGGGCGGCATTACGGGTTGTCTTCGTCATTCGGCCGTCGAGCGGGTCCAACACGGCTACTTCGCCAAGGCCGCTCCTCCGACGCCGCGTTGCATCCGTTCTCACCATCCGGTCGGGCTCCTCCGGGGCCAGCGACTCGCCGGTTTCCGACCGGGACTCGCGGCCCACGCGATAGTCGGCGCCGGCAAGGTATCCCAGCGTGCGGTCGCCGGTGCAGTCGGCGAACAGCGCGCCGGGAAACCGCAATTCCGTGCCGTCTTTGATGTGCCTGGCGAAGCCGGTCAGATCGCGAAGGGCGAGCGTTGCTCGGCCGGCCTCCAACTCCACCGTGCCGCCCTCGTGCCAGCGCCATTCGGCGCCCTTGGTGCCGAACACCGTGGGCAGTTTCTTTCCGTTGACGATTACGTGGAACTTGCCCGGGCTGCCCTCGGCGCCCCAGGTGGCCGCCCAGTCGCGCGTGCGCACGAGCACGCGGTAGCGGCCGGCCGCGGGAATGTCGACGGCGGTCGTCGCATCGTCGACCGGCACGCCCAGCCCGCGGGCGAGCAGGTAGGGCGAGCCCATCTGGTCCATACTCTGCTGATCGACCACCCAGCCGCCCCGGTCGTCGAACCCCTCGGCCTCGACGAGGATGGTATGGTGCTCGGAGGCGGCCACCGGGTAGCACGCGAGCAACGCCGGCACGAACAGGCCGGCAAGAAAGGTGGAAAAACGCATGGCGGAGATCCTTGTCGTACGGCAGGGTGGCGGCGCAACGCCGAACTCGGGAGGATCCGGCCAAAAGGAACACTCCGTTGAGTATAGAACCTGATGCTGCCGGGTGCAACCATCTTGCAGGGCGACTTTCCGAGCCGACATTACGACTCGGAGGCTCGTGCCGCAGAATCATTGTCTTGCGCAACCCTACGGGCCGTAACGCTGGGGTGATTGGCGGCGGGACGCAAGAATCCGTCTCGGCAATAGAGAGCCGGCGTGTGTGCCGACGTTCGGGCAGTGCCTCCAGAGGGCGCCCACCACCTTCAAGCGAGTGCAAGGCGAGTTCCCGGTCGGCTGGCTCCAGATCGCGGAGGATCCTGTCCCATGCGGCGCCGGCCTCTTGACACGCGCGCCGCGGAGTGTTATCAAGGTCCGAATACGAAACACAGGAGAAAAAAACCATGAAAATTGCACTCACCGGGGCGACCGGGTTCATTGGCCGCTACGTGGCGCGGCACTTGGTCGAGTTGGGGCATCGCCTGCGATGCTGGCACCGCCCGGGCAGCGACCGGGGCGGCTTCGACGACCTGGCCGATTCGTTGCAGTGGCTCGAAGGCGACCTGGGCGACGCGCCCAGCGCCGAACGGCTGGTGGCCGGTTGCGACGCCGTGGTCCACGCCGCGCTGTACCATCCCGGCGGCGGCTTCCGGGGCGGCGAAGGCGATCTTGTGGAGTTCGTCGAGCGGAACGTGCTGGGCACGATCCGGCTCATCGAGGCCGCGCGGCGCGCCGGCGCGGGCCGGTTCGTGTTCATCTCGACCTGCGCGGTCCACGAGAAGATCCTGCCCGACCGGCCGCTCGACGAGGCCCATCCCCTGTGGCCCGCCAGCCACTACGGGGCGCACAAGGCGGCGATCGAGAAGTTCGTGCACAGCTACGGGCTGGGTGAGGGCTACCCCGTTTGCGCGCTGCGGCCCACCGGCGTTTACGGCGTTGCCCGGCCGGTGGCGGCCAGCAAGTGGTTCGACCTGGTCGGGGCGGTGGTTCGCGGCGAAACGGTCCACTGCCGGCGCGGCGGCAAGGAGGTCCACGCGGCCGACGTAGCCAAAGCGACCGGCCTGCTGCTGACCTGCCCCGACATCGCCGGCGAGGCCTACAACTGCTACGACCGGTACGTCTCGCAGTTCGACGTGGCGACCATCGCCCAGCGCCTTTCCGGCAGCCGGAGCGAGATCGTCGGCGAGCCCACTTCGCCGAAGCACCAGATCGAGACGGGCAAGCTTCGGACCCTCGGCATGGAGTTCGGCGGCGATGCCCTGCTGGAGCAAACCGTCGCCGAGTTGGTGGCGGCCGTGCAGGGATGAATGGGGGACGAGGAATGCACCCCCCGCGAAAACGGGCTTGTCCCCTTCGGTCGGTGGCAAGGGGGACAGGATAGAGCCGCGCGCACCCGTGGTCGTCTGGTCAGTAGTAGCCAGGACCCGGGCCTGACGGATCGCCCCCGCCGCGAGTAATGCGAAACCAGTAGACGGAAGGGTCGACCTCAGTGCTTATACTTTCCACAGACATGTCGCCGAACAGGTGGTTGACCACGCCGGGATGGCTGCTCGACGCGCCATGGATGTAGTGCGCGCCCTCATACGGTCCGTCCGCGCCGCGGTAATCCCAACTGAGGTAAGTGCGCACCGCGGGATCGACCTGGCTTTCTGCTTCATATCGCCCGGGCACGAAGTTCGCGAAGTGAGCATAGGGGTAACGGCCGGGCCGCCGCACCTCGTAGGGATTGATCGGCTCGACAATGTGGCGGTTCACCGCGTTGGGAAAGCCCACCAGGGTCGCCGTGCTCCCGTCTTGCCAAACGGCGGCGTTTTCCTCGATCGTCTCGGTTGCCAAAAGCCACCCTCACAGCGTAGCACGAAGAACGATCGGCTGTCAACGGCCGGAGCACCTGAAAATTATTCGCCTTTTGGGGTGAGAATCGACGACGGCTCGGCCCCACAGCAGGCACCGCCACCCCCGCCTCGCGAAATAGCGTCGGGATGCCGGCCCGTGGGGTCCCGCTGCAAGCCTCGTCATGGGGGATTGCCGGGGATTATCAATAGCCTTACGCTAACGGGTGGAATCGAGCGGTTTCCTGAACACACGGCACCCCGCCCATGCAAAATCGAACGCCAAGCTGCCTTTCGGGCAGAGCCCTGCGAATGGAGCCGCTCGAAGAGCGGGCGCTGCTGTCGGTCGTGGGGCCGACGGCGCACGAGCAGTACCTGCTGGAACTGGTCAACCGGGGGCGGCTCGACCCGCCGGCCGAGGCCGCCCGATACGGCATCGACCTGAACGAGGGCCTCGACCCGGGCACGATCTCGACGGAGCCGAAACAGCCGCTGGCCTTCTCGCCGGAACTCCTCACCGCCGCCCGCGGGCACAGCGAGTGGATGGTCGCCAACGACACCTTCAGCCACACGGGCGAAGGGGGCTCTTCGCCGGGCGACCGGATGGATGCCGCCGGGTACGCGTTCGTATCGCCGTGGGGGTGGGCCGAGAACATCGCCTGGCAGGGATCGTCCGGGGCGTTCGACACGACCCAGTATACGGCCGAAATTCACGCCGGCCTGTACGGTAGCCCCGGGCACCGCCGCAACCAAATGAACGCCGCCTACCGCGAGGCCGGCACGGGCCTGGCACAAGGCACCTTCGCGCCCGACGGAACGCCGTGGAACGCCCTGCTCGCCACGGAAAAGTTCGCCCATTCCGGCACCGGCGTCTTCCTGACCGGGGTGGTCTACGACGACGCGCTCGTCCTGGCCGACCAGTTCTACACGCCCGGCGAGGGCCTGGGCGGCGTGACCATCGAAGCCACCCGGCACTCCGACAACGCCATGTTCTCCACCACCACGTGGGCTTCCGGCGGCTACACACTTCCGCTCGAAACCGGCACATATACCGTGGCGGCCACCGGCGGCGGGCTCGGCGCCAAAACCATCCGCAGCGACGCGTTCATCGCCGATCAAAATGTTAAACTGGACTTCACGCCCGCGCGGGACCGGATCGGCGTGCACCGCGCGAATTTCTTCTACCTCGATATGGACGGCGACGGCGCGTGGAACTCGGCGGTGGACCGGTGGTTCCGATTTGGCAACTCCGGCGATACGCCGATCATCGGCGATTGGAACGGCGACGGCCGCGACCAGATCGGCGTGTGGCGGGCCGGGACATTCTATTTCGACTATACGGCCGATGGGCGTTGGAACCCTGCCGCCGGCGACTACTGGACCCGATTCGGCAACGCCACCGACACGCCCCTCGTCGGCGATTGGAACGGCGACGGTACGGACCAGATCGGCGTGTGGCGCGCGGGGACCTTCTACCTCGATATGGATGGCGACGGCGCCTGGAACCCGGCGGTGGACCAGTGGTTCCGATTTGGCAACCCCGACGATACGCCGATCATCGGCGATTGGAACGGCGACGGCCGCGACCAGATCGGCGTGTGGCGGGCCGGGGCGTTCTATTTCGACTACACGGGCGATGGGCGTTGGAACCCCAACGGAGGCGACTCCTCGACCCGATTCGGCAACGCGACCGACACGCCCATCGTCGGCGATTGGAACGGCAACGGTACGGACCAGATCGGCGTGTGGCGGGCCGGGGCGTTCTATTTCGATTACTCGGGCGACGGCCGCTGGAACCCGGCCGCGGGCGACTACTGGACTCGCTTCGGCAACCCCGACGACACGCCCATCATCGGCGATTGGAACGGCGACGGCGTCAGCCAAATTGGCATATGGCGCAACGGCTGGTTCAACCTCGATATGGACGGTGACGGCCGCTGGGACTCGTCGGTGGACCAGTCCACTCGCTTCGGAGGGCCGGACCATACGCCCATCATCGGCGTCTGGAACGCCGGCGAGCGGTTTCAGATTAAGGACGTCGAATGGCTCCAGGTGTTCGGAATCGGTGGGACCAACACGATTACGAACGATGCGCACGTCAAATCGTTGCTTGTCGGCGGCGATGGCGACGACACCATCACCGGCGGCAATGCCCGCGACGTGATCTTCGGTGGAGAAGGCGACGATAAGCTGTACGGGCGCGCCGGCGACGACTACATCTTCGCCGACCACACCTTCATTCCGCCCGACACGGTCCAAGAGGAGGATTTCAACGAAAACACATTCGTCGACGGTGGTACGGGCAGGAATGTCATCGTGTCGCGAGGCGGCACGGTCAAAGGCGGCACCGAGGTCGGAAACACGCTGTACACGCAAGGCGCCAATATCAGCATTGTCGAC
>SKJM01000602.1 GCA_007122045.1 Planctomycetales bacterium
CGCGCTCACCAATAAGTTGGTCAATTGCAGTGTAGTAGGCACACGCCGTGTGCCGAAATTCGCGAACGGCACACGGCGTGTGCCTACTACAATTTGTTCAAGTTATTTCTGAGCGCACCCCTAAGGCAACTCAAGTTCGTCAATCACGTCGCCCTGTTCACGGACCACCAGGTAGTGCTGCCGGTCGCCGTGCAGGGTCACGATGATCGCATGGCGCGTGCCCTCGGCGTGGGCGAGGTACCATGTGTCTTCCACCGAATGGACACTTCGCGTGCCCACGCCCCAGGCGCCGTCGCCGAGGTACACCACGCCGTCCTCCGCAACGTCCCCGTCGCGAATCGGCACGGTGCGCTTGTAGGTGTGGTCGTGGTTCTCGAACGCCACGCGAACACCGTACTGCTCGAACAGCGGCACCCAGTGCTCTCGAACCCGCTGCGACACCGCACCGTCGTAGCTGCGATGCGAGGGATACCCGGGCACGTGGTACACCGGAAAGACGTGTGTGACGCCCTGCCGCCGTGACAGAGTGCGCTGCATCCATTCGGTCTGCGGCCCCTCGACCGGATTGGTGTGGTCGGTATCGCCGATGACCAGGCTCAGGTAATCGCCGAAGTCGAGCACCCCGTAGCCCGGATGACCTGGAAAGGCGAACAGCGAGAAGAAGTAGGGCGCCCGCCGCTCGCGCCAAGCGTCGGTGGGCTCGAAATCGTCGCGGTTGTAGTAGTACCCGCCTTGCACTTCGTGATTGCCAATCCCCACAACGACGGGCACGACGCGCCCCTGGTCGGTAATCAGCGTGTTCATGTTGGCTTCGAACCATTCATACCAGCGGTCTAGCCGATCGGCGCGGCCGTCGGCGTACGCCAGGTCGCCGCCCCAAACGATGAACTGCGGGTCGTATTGCATGGCCGCGCGGTTGGTGCGTTCCATCCAGCTTTGCCGGTGGCGCGTGTCGCCGCCGACGGCGAATACCAACGGTTCGTTCAGGTCCGGCGGCATGGTCTGGAACTGGTACGCGCGCTGAAACCCGCCCACACGGAAGCGATACGCCCGACCGGGTTCCAGGCCGGTCAGTTCGACGCGGTGAACGATCCGGTCGGAAAACGGAAAGGCGAACGATTGCGCGTCGGCCTGTTGCCAACGGGCGTCGCCCACTCGCTTGAAACGCAGCACCGGTGCCGCCGTCTCTTCGGGATGGTCCGGCTCGGTCTGCCAGTCGATGGTCATCGTGGTCAGCGGATCGCGCTGCCAGGTCAACAGCAGGCCGGGCGGCTCCTGCTGAGCTTCCACCTCCGCCTGAACGGGCCCGGAAACCCCGATACCCATCACCACGGCGAGCGCAACGCCAGCCACCCGGAACACAGAAGATCGGAACATCATCGAGCCTCCAATTGTTTCGGGGAAGAAATCAACGACACCCGGGAATTGTAGCGGCGTGTTTATGACAGGCAAGCCCCTCATTATTGGCGGGGTGCACATAGATATGCCGGGCGAGTGGTTCGAGGGCCTTGCCCGTGATGGGCGTTCGCGAGAGGTTCAGCCACCGTAGCCGCGGCAGTTGGGCGAGCGTTTCGGCCGCGGCGTCGGTCAGGCCCGGGTTCGCGCTGAAGTCGATCTTCCACAGCCGCTTGAGCCCCGCCAGATGGGCCACGCCGGCATTGCTGATCGGCCGCTCGCGATGGACTGCCCGCAGGCTGAGGTCTTCCAGGGTCTGAAGGCGGGCCAAGTACGGGCGGTGCCCGGAACGCTGAAGCGTGAACTCCAACAGCACGACCGCATGGCTGCCGGACGCTCGTTGCCCCACGCTTGCGGTTTCAATCGCCGGAATGGGCCAGCGATCCGGCCGTTTCTGTTTGGGCGATGCCGCGAAGCCGGGCGAGGACCTCGTGTTGCAGTTCGCCGGTGGCGCGGCGGGCGGCCATTTGATAGTAGATGCGCGCCACGTTCGCCTTGCCCGACGCCTCGGCCTCCTGCCCGCGCACGAAGAACGCTTCGGCCTCGTTGGAGCGGGTTTCGGCCTGGGCCTCGCGCCGGCGGCGTTCCTCGGCCACGCTCAGCAGCGGTGCGGCGGGCGCCGGTTCCGGGGCCGATTGCCACTGCCCGCCCGGGGAGTTGGCTCCCGCATTGCCGCTTCGAGGAACGGTCGCGGCATTCCACGTGGAAGCAATGTCGCCGCCGGCGGGGTGCCGGGCGGGATCGAGGCCGGCGGGACGGCTGTCGATGCCGGCGACGTTCCGGCGCCCCATGCCCCCTTCGGCGGTGCGCGGCGGCTGGCTGAGCAGGTACTCGTCCATGGCCTCGAAATCGTGAATCCACGCACTCACGTGCACGCCCATCGCGCTTTGCTCACTGCCGATGGCCGTGTTCTTGAACGGCCGGAACGGCAGCAAGGGCGATCGGAACGAGTTGCGCCCCGACGCCGACCGGTTGATGCCGCCCATGAAGGCGCTGCCGCGGTCCGGCACCGAGACGGTGGTGCCCACCGAGAACTGGGAGAACGTGGGCAACTGGACGGCCGAGCCGGGCAATTGCCCGAACGCCGACCCGCCGGCCAGCCCTGCGAGCAGGGCCGCCGGCAGGTACAAGTTTGCACGTCGCATCGCGAATCACCTAGAACCGGCCTTGATAGGTGTTCGGAGCGTTCCGCTCCCAGAACATCCGCGGGCCGACCACAAAGTCGTTCATCGTCTCCTTATCCCAGGGGAACAAGCTGCGAATCTCGTCCTCCTCGATGTCGTACATCAGGAACCACGGCTCGCCGGTCACTTCCTGGCTGTCGCGGACGGCCACGCACAGCGAGCCGGCTGGCGAAAACGACAGCCGGCCGTTGCGGTAGTGGCTCTTTCCGGCCGGCAGGCGAAGTGTCGTGACGGGTTCCTGACCTTCGAACACGTGGATTTCGTTCCGGCCCTGGGTGGCCGCCCAGTGGAGCGACTTCGGATCGGCCGCCACACCGCCCGGCTCGGGCAAAATCGGCTTGCGGTCGGACTCCGACGGGTTGCCGGAGAACCGGTACACGCCCTTGTCGCCGTTGGTGCCGAACAGGACGTCGCCGTCGCGAGTGACCGCGACCGACATGTCCTGGGCATGCCACTTCTGGCCCTCGAAACGGCGGTATTCCTTCGGGGTGATCCCGCCGGTCGAAGTCGCCATGAGCGAGTCGGCGATGTTGTCGGCCACCACGATGGTGTCGGAGTTGCCGCGGACCCCCACGGAAACCGGGTGGACGAGGTTCTTCTCCTTTTCCAGCAGGGTCGAACTCTTGCCCGTATCGTCGATATACATCACACGGCCGCCGTCGCGCGGCAGGGTCACCACCAACCCGTGCTCGCGGTGCAGGTCGATGCTGCTGGGGGCGAACGGCAAGTTCACCCAACCCAGCACGCGGCCGTGCTCATCCACTTGATAGACCTTGCCCGGTTCATTCTCTTCCCCGGCCGCCACGTACAGGACGAAAGCGGGCGGGGCCTCGGGTTTGGGCAACTCGGGCTTCAAGCCGGCCCGGGCGAGTTCACCGTACCGGCCGGGGCCGCCGCTGCCCGGACTGCCGCCCGGCCCGCCCGGCTGGCGATCGCGGAAATTGACCCGCGGGTCGTACCGCAGTTCCGGATCGTAGATCTGGCGGGGGTCGTAGAAGGTGCGGGGATCGCGATAGGTGGGCATATCGACGTCCGGACGGATCACCCGCGGACCCACCACTCGCGGCCCGACGCGTTGCGGGCCGATATTCATGGGTCCGCCATCGGGACCGCCGGGACCTTCGGGGTTGCCGGGGCCCCCGGGACCTTCGGCCGGTCCTTCGCCGGGACCGTAACCCGGCCCCGCCCCGGGACCGACGGCCGGTCCTTCGCCGGGTGCAGGTCCTTGGCCCGGCTCGGACCCTTCCTCCGGACAGTCCGGACAGGTGGCCGGCTGGCCCTCTTCGGAATCCGCCGGTCCGGGCCCGGGTCCTTCACCGGGTGCAGAGCCCTCGCCTGGGGAAGGCCCTTCGCCGGGCGCGGAACCCTCCGGACAATCCGGACACGTGGCCGGCTGGCCCTCTCCGCAATCCGCCGTTCCGGGCCCGGGTCCTTCGCCCGGCGACATTGCGGTGCCCTCGCCTACGTCGGGCGCGGTTCCGGGGGCTGGGCCGGGGCCCGCCCCGGGCCCTTCACCGGGTCCCATGGCAATCGCGTCGCCAAGGTCGTCGCGGGGCTCCGAGCCTTCGCACACCGGGCACCCTGACCCTGCCGGGCATGTCGTTCCGGGTGCCGCACCGCAACCCGAACCCGAGCCGTCACCGGCCGCCGCTTCACAGGCCGCGCATCCTGACCCGGCGGGGCACGCCGCTCCTGATCCTGCACCGCAACCCGAGCCGCCGCCGGCCGCGGCACCGGGCCCGCCGCCGGACCCTCCGCCGTGATGGACGTGCGTGGTGCCACCCCCACCGCTATGCACATGGCGGGTGCCGCCGCCGGAGTGATGGTGGACGACGCGGTCGGAGCCGCCATGGTGAATATGGCGCTCGCCGCCGTGGTGGATCACCCGGTCGGGACCGCCGTAAACGATCCGGTCGCGGTCGTAATGCACCACCCGATCCGGCTCATCGACCACCACGCGGCGCGGCCCGTAGACGGGTGTTGGATATTCGTCGGTTCTTACGCGGGGCCGCTCGACAATGTCTGGTTGGACCGGCACGACGGGCCTCTGCGGCTCAGCGGCCCGAACCGCGAACAGCGGCTCCCGATGGTCGAGGCCCTCCAAGTACAGGCCCGCCAGGCTGGCCCACTGGCCCTCGAAGATGACCAGCGACTCCCGGTCGTTCCAGCCCCAAAGCTGACCGATTTCTTCGCCCCGGGCGTTGATTACCTGAAACTGGTGCTTTTTCGCCGCGTCGGGGACGCGGTCGAAATCGACCCGGATGTGGAGGTATTTTTCCGCCCCTTCCTGGGGGGAAGCCTCCACGGCGCCCGGGCGGGCAAACGGCAGCCGCGACACGTTTTCCACGTGCCAGGGTCTCGGATCGCCGGCCGTTCGTTGTGCGTCTTCGGCCAACGCATGGCACGTCATGAAGACCGCCACGCCCACCAACAACAACATGCCTTTTCTCATGTTCCCTCTCCTCTGGCCCTTCGGTGTTCAGGGGGTAGTACCACCGGGTTCGATCGGCGACCCGTCCGGAAACGCAGAGATTCCACTGCCCCTATTCTATCACGAATTGCAGGCGGGTACAGGGGAACCCTCCGATCCATTACGTTTTTCGCCCGGCGGTCGGCAGATTATTCCCCAACGCCGATCATTTTATTCCCCAACGCCGACCATCTTGAAGAGCAGTCACAACGGCATCCCTTAAGCCCCCCTTATTCTGGGGCCAAATTCGCGGCCCGAACCCCATTTACGGGGTATTTCGTTTCTGGCTCCGACTCCTGCGCCGAAAACCGGAAGCGC
>SKJM01000255.1 GCA_007122045.1 Planctomycetales bacterium
CTCCCGCACCGAGTCGTAGAACTGGGCCCAACTGGCCCGAATTTCGGGGTCGTGCAGGCCCAGGGCGAACATCTCGGTCGAGAACGTCCGCTTCGCCCGGTTGAACAGGCACGTGTCGATCGACATCCGCCACACGCGGCGGATCTGCTCCAGCGGGTCGGTGGTCGAGGCGACTGCGGCGTGGGCCTGCTGCAGCCACTCGCGATAGTACACGCCGGCGGCCGCCAGAATGACCTCCTTCTTCGAGTTGTAGTGCCAGTACAGACTTCCCTTGGTAACCCCGGCCCGAGCCGAGACCTCGTCCAGGGTAACCCGGTGAAAGCCGCGCTCGGCGAACAACTCGAACGCGGCCCGGGCCAACTGCTCCCTCACGGGAGGGGCATCGGGGCGTTCTGCCACACTGGTTCTTGCCATGCGTTCGTCGTTTCCGTAGGGCAGGGGGGGGGCGGGTAAGCCGTCTACGGACAACTATCGCCATTGCGGGGCGTCTTGTCAACCTCGTCGAACCCGATGCTCATCCCAGCCGGGCGGGAATTCGGTCTCTTTCGTCATTGGCTCCTCCTCCGGCGTCGCCGACGGTAGGCTTGATACCCGCGCAGCCTGGCGCGGTCAAGTCGCGTCGTCCGGGTTCCCCGTCACACCTCCTCGACCACCCGGAGCCCCATCAATTCGGCCAGGTGGCGGATGGTCTGCACGTGGTCGCCGTAGTAGGCCACGCGGTGCAGCGAGGCGTAGTAGTCGGTGGCGCTGGCCCCCAGCGCGCCGCCGCCCCAGTTCGCAAGCAGCTTCGCGCCGTCGCTCACCTCGGCCACCAGCTCGGTCCGGCAGCCGCGCTCCGTTCCCGCCGCCACCTTGGGCACGTCGACGATCGTGCCGGTGAACACCAGCAGCGCGTCGAGGTGGATCAACTTCGTGAAGGTGAGCTTCTGCCCGATGCGGTAATGCACCTCGGGCACCGCGCCGCCGCGCACTTCCGCATGGCGGCGCAGCAGGTACGGGGCGCGGGGGCTTTCGGGGCCCTCCATCCGCAGCGGCGCGGAGCAGTGGGCCAGGTGGAACGCGCTCTTCGGCAGGTCCACGCCGCCCGCGTTGCCCAGGAAGCCGGCCCGGCTCAGCGCGTGCTGCATCAAGAGCATGGTTAGGAGGCAGTCCATGTCGCCGTCGCAGGCGGCGGGGATGCCCCGGTCGTTCAGCCGCGAGAAGCCCAGGCAGGGGAAGCCGCGCGCCAGCCATCGCATGCACGTGCCGACGCACAGCCCGTGCGTTTGCGTTTCGGCGATCATCCGGTCGAGCGCCAGGCTCGCCCGGGCGGCGGCCACCACGTCGTCGCGGTCCGGCTCGACCATCTCCTCGGCCTCGTCGATCCACCGCCGGGCTTCCGCCTCGGCGGCCTCGGCGTCGACCTTTGCGATGGTTTCATCGTAGAGGCCGTCGGGAATCGCCAGCAGTTCGGTGCCCAGCCGCTCCTTGACCTGTTCGGCGTTGTACGAGGCGGGCGTGCCCTTGAACGGCGGCGAGACGAGCACCCGGCTTTGCCGCATGAGCGGAATCGCGCGCAGCAGCGCGGCCGCCCGCTCCAGGTCGTCCGGATCGCTGCTGTTGATGAGCGTGATCCGATGCCCCTCGTCCCGCCAGGGGTTCACCAGGCACCAGTCGTGCCCGCCGATGACCGGCACGTGGAAGATAGCGGCGGGCCGCTTCTGCTGGAACACGACGGGCATGACGATGCCGCGCAGGCCGAAGATGGTCGTGCTGATGACCAGCACGGGCGCGTCGGGCCCGGCTTGCTCGAGTAGGGCCGCGGTTTCCTCGGCGTTGCGTGCCTGGCCGACGACGAACTCGACGTTGCCCAGGTTCTTCTCCGCCTCGCGCAGCCGCTTTTCGAGCGCGGCGGCTTTCTCGGCGGGGAGCCCCCACGAGCGATCCGGCGGAGCCCCGGCGAACACCGCGCAGATGCGCACCTTCGCCAGCGGGTCCGGCGCATCGCCGTCGGCCCTCAACTTGCCGGTCGCCAGCGCCATACCGGCCATGGCCCCGGTGGCCAAAAGATTGAACTCCCGACGCGTGCAATGGTGACACATGGTACTTCTCCTTGGGATTGGTGGTTGTAGAACAATTCGGGCTTACATGAACTCACTCGCTGGTGTTTCCTATAGTTTCCATATCGCCGTTCCGGGCGAGGCCAGCACCGAACGCGGAATCCATGCGGGCACGGTGGCCGCGGCGGCGGCCGTTTTCAGGAACGTGCGGCGAGGAAGGCAATGTGAGCGGGTCATCGTTAGATCCTTTAGGTTGCAAGCGTAGTCTGTGGAGAATACTTCTGGCCAAACGCGGCGCGCCCGTGGGGGGCGGCGGTCAGTTTACCCATATCGGGCTCGAAATGGCCTCCTCGCGGTCGGTTTGTACGACGCGAACATAATAGAGGCTGGGATCGTCGGCATTGAAACCACGGTCGGACCATTCCAGTTGTACCTCACATTCGTTCGGGGTGGTAGCCCAGACGACCTCGCCGTTCTTGTTGATCTCCACCCGGGCGATGTCGGTTGTGCCGACGGCGCGAATGGAAATAAGGGGTGCGCGCGCTGTGCGAAACTCGGAACCCATCGGGCGTCCGTCGGCGAACACCTGGAGCACAATGCGAGCGCCGCTGGTGGCGTAGACGTGCCGATCGTACAGCGCGCGGAAAACGGCCTCGCGCGTGCGCTCGGGAGCGTAGACTCCGATCAATCCCATGCCGATCTCTTGGTTCGCCCAGTCACCCGTGGGACGGAGGTATCCGTAGCCCGGCGAACCGTAGTGGTTGTCGCTGCTGGCCATGATGGCCAGGCGCTGCCCGCGCGCGAGGAACGTGCCCGCCCAAGCTTCGCTGCGGCGGTGTTCGCTGAAGACCTCGATCGCGCGCCGCACGTCGGGATGGTGAAACTCGGGATTCCCGCGGCGCCCGCCGATGTGTGGAATGCACAGCACGTCGCGGTCGCCCAGGCGCTGGGCGAGCCGTTCGAATAACTCCTTGACGTGGGGCACGTTCGGCTTCGGGCCGTGGTACATTTGCAGGTTGCGCCGATCATAGTAATTTCCAGAGCGATACAGCGGCGGGTCGTCTTCCAGAAAGTACACGTTGTGATCGCCGCCCACGTTCGTATTGCCGCTCCACTCGTATGCTTGCAGCGTGACGAAGGAACCGGGCCGATACACGGCGTTGGTCACCTCTTTCGAGTGTTCCCACATTTCGTCGACGATCTCGAATGCGTGGTCGCTGACGGCGCAGATATCGAGTCCGGCAACGCGCTCGGCGAAGTCGTAATATTCTTCGACCGTCCCGCGCCCGTCGGAAAACAGGGTATGGCCGTGCAGGTCGCCCCACAGTAACCGCTTTTTGGGCGGGTGGCTGTCGGCGACCACCGGGTTACTCCGCGCTTCGAAACGGCCGTCGGAGGCAACCAGCGTGTGAACGCCGGGCTCGGCAAGGATCACGTCTTCGAAACGGAACACGCCTTGGTCATCGGCAGTGAACGTGTGCTCGGCATAGCATTTGGCCTCCGGGCCGCCCGGTGTGCGCAGCCGGACCGTGCCGCGGTAGCGCGGTGCCGGATTGCCGTAGCGGTCCTCGGCCCGCACGAGGAACCACGTGGGCTTCGACGTGACCGCGTCCGAGGGGGCGACGACATTCAGGCGATGCGGCTCGGCGGCCACAATTTCGACGGCCGGGCTGCGCGCCAGCGGGAGGAACTCGCCGCCGCCCTCGACGTCGGCATAGCACTTGAAGATGAACCGCCGCTCGCAGAACGGCTGCACGGCCAGGCCGGGCGAGCCTTCGGAACGATCGCCGAAGGTCACCCGCAACGTCTCTCCCGCCTCGAGTCCCCGCTCCGGCAGCAGCACCTCGACGATGTTCTGCCACGGGAAGTACTGGTTGAAAAACCGGCTACCAACGCGGAAGTCGATCGTTAGCTCGACCGGCTGCCCCCGTTCGGCTTCTATCGTCAGGTAATTACGTTCGCGTGGGCGGTTCACCTGGGGGCTGGACCATTGGTGGGCCATGTGCCGCATCGCAATGCGCAGGCCGCCCCCGGCCCGGAGGCCGGCCTTCCCGGCCGTATACACCAGTGTCCAAGTCTGGTGTGAACATACCTCGACGGTCGCCGGCCCGTCCAACACCGCGGCGCCGATGCCCAGTTCCTGCCCGCGGGCAACCGCCTCTCGCTCGTATCGGTTCGGTAGGACCGGTTCGACGAATCGCTCCTCGCCGGCCGGACCGGCAGAGGCGGTCACGAGCGTACCCGGAATACCGCAGGTTGACAGGCAACCCAGAGCGAGCGTCTTGCCTCCTTCGAGAAACTGCCGACGGGTCGTGCGTTGTACCATGTGAGCACGTCTCTTTCGTGCTTGTCTACGCTAGAAGCGACTTGTTGCTTGACGTTCTTTCGGTGCAACGGCGCCCAACACCATACCTACGTTAACCGTTCGCGGGCGGCTGTGGCGTTCGAGCCGTCGGTGAAATAATCCCCATTGGACGAAGCGGCTTTGTCCGCCGGCAATTCCCGGCGTAGCGGGGGCGTAGTGGCTCATGCGGGGTAACCGTCCACGGGGCGACGGTGCCAATTCTTTCGCATTGTGCCGTATACCGGCTAGTATAGTCAAGGGCCATGGGCACGTCAAGCACCCCACAGGACCAAGGCGCTCGATTTCCATGGAAACCCCGAGTTTCGCATGGCGAGGGCCGCCGGCGCCGAGCGAGAACGCCCCACCCGAGCGTCTATACCGATGAGTATATCCAAAAGCAAGAGCGTTGTCAACAAGCCGGGGGCGAAATTGCATTATTTTCCGCAAACCCCTATTTCCCAAGGGGTTACGCACGACCAGCCACCCCAATCCCGCCGCAATTTTCCCGGTCGGACTGGCGGAGCGAAGATTTCCCCGCGTTGGCACTTCGCGGCGGGACACCTGTTTCGGTCACATCCATATAGCCGGACGAGTGGTTACGTCTTGCGAGAAGAAGACGGCGGAGTGCACTTGCAGTTATTGGCCACTCCATCCTCGAGCGGCTGTTGCTGGTCTCCTTCACTGAGCGCGGTGTAGGCGTTGTCCGGATCATCAGCGCGCGGAGAGCAACGAAGAGAGAGCGAAAGGACTATGAAGAAGGCAGCGGGCCGTAAGGCGAAACGGCGCACGAGCGACGAACTTCGCGACGAATACCGGTTCGACTATTCCAAGGGACACGTCCGGAAAGTCAACGGTATCGATCATAGACGGCGTCTTCCTCGGCGTCGTCGACGAGGAACTGCTTGTAGGCCATCTGTTGCCAAGCGTCGTCGTCAGGGTCCCGGTTCACAAAGACATCAAGCCCGCTGTTCCACCCGCGCGGGGCTAGCCGGCCGTTGTGGCAGGATGCCCCGAAGCCCGGTCGGCCGCGGCCACGAG
>SKJM01000669.1 GCA_007122045.1 Planctomycetales bacterium
TCGATGCACAGCGAAGTGAACGCGACACGTCACATTTTCACGCTGCGGTCGCCTCAGGCTGGAGCAGCGAACGACGGAGCAGCCGCGCCGAGGGCCTACCGTTACGGATCGCCGCCTCCGCATACACGGTATTTTCACCCGGGCGGGGAACGGCGTCAACACCCCGCCGCGAAGAGGGGGCGGGGCCGCGCCCGGCGGGGGAACGGACTGGGGATGCCGGCGTCTGCGCGGGCGCGGTCGGGGGGTTGTCGCTTTCCGGCCCTTTTCCGCGGGTTTGGCGTCGCAGGCGGCCAACTCTGCCCCCAAGGGCGGCCAACTCGGCAGCCCGGGGTGGAACGCTGGGAACGGGTCGCCGAGGCACCGATGGTGCCGTGCAAGGGCGCCACGCCCGCGGGCTCGGGCTTCGGGTCCGGCCCCTTCCGGGCCGAGTGTTCGGGTTTGGCTGCATATCCCGGGGTTTCACCGTCGCTGTGGTACACAAGTCGGGGACGCCAACGGCCGGCTTGCCCGGCCTGGAGCGGTGGTCAATAGGCTGCCCGCAGCGGTTGTCTGTAGCCCACTGACCATCGCTCCAGCGGGGCAAGCCCGCAGGTGGCGAATGGGGGGCGGCGGCGGGGTGGTAGCCCACTGACCATCGCTCCAGCGGGGCAAGCCCGCAGGTGGCGAATGGGGGGCGGCGGCGGGCGAAAAAGTCGCCCCTGCGCAGCCGGCTGCCGCCTGCCTCACTGCTGCAGCGAGTACAGGATCACGTTCAGACCGATGCGCGCCGCGTCGTCGCGCACGTACCCGCGGCACTCGAGCAAACCGTCCATTTCCAGCGCGCAACTGATGTCGTGCGGCGAAAAGACCACGCCCCACCGGTCGCCGAACCGGATGCCCTCCAACTCCGGCGGCACCTTGCGCAGCACGGCCTCCAGCGGGCCGTCGCCGTCGCGGGCTTGCGGGTCGCGGCGGGTTACCCGGCGCAGGTCGAAGCCGCCGTAGGCGGTCGAAAGCATCGGGTCGGAGGGCGGGATGCGCTCCAACGGCTTGTCGGGGAAGATCAGCGCCATTTCGCGGCGGAACGACTCGATGAACGCCCGGTTGCCGCAGATCGAGTCGGCCAGCATCATGCCGCCGCGCTCCAGGTAGGTTCGCAGTTGTTGCCGCTCCCCGTCGGTCAGCCGGAAGGTGTGCCGGCCGTGCATGAAGACCATGTGGTGGTCGAACATCGCGTTGTCCGTCATGCGCAGCATCACCTGCTCGGCGCCGGCCCGCAGGCCAAGCTTCTCGGCCGCGGTGTCCATCAAGTTCACCAGCGCCCGGGGCGCGGCGTTGCATCCGCCCGGATGCTGCAGCTTCGCCACGGTCACCCGGCCGCGGGCAATCGCGTCACCAGGCCGGGCGTCGGTCGGCTCCGGGCGCGCGGGGTCCTTGAATTGCAGTTCGCGGTTGGTGGCGTAGGCCAGGATGTTCACGCCCAGGGCCAGCGCGTCGTCAATCTGCCGCTGCACGCTGCCGGGATACTTCGTGCCGCGTCCGGGCCGGGAAAGCTCCCAGAGGCAACTCAGCGAGGGCCGAGGGGCTTCCGCCGGGTCGCGCGGGGCGAAAATCACGCTGGTGCGGCAGCCGAACTCGATACCCTCCAGACGCCGCGGAACCCGCACCTTCTCCTCGGCAAACCAAATGGGGTGCCCCGGGTCGAGCAGGCGCAGCCGGTACTCCGGCTCGGGAAAGACCCGCTCCATCAACCGGCGGAAACCCTCGTCGAAGCCCGTGCCGCAGTAACCTTCCGCCACCAGAAAGCCGCCCCGGTCCAGGTAGTCTCGCAGCTTTTGGGCCATTTGGGTGCGGGCCTCCTCGCCGTCGGGCAGCGGTGAAAGACTGCCGCACAGGTACAAAACCGGCGCCTCGAGCAGGTCGTCGACCGAGGCGCCGCCCAGGTCGATGGTCTGCCAGGTGAGGTCGCGGCGCCAACTCTCTTCGACGTACCGGGTGAGGTTGTTCACGTCGCTGCGATGCCGGTTCCAGTCGCCGTCGGCCGAGTGCTTCAGCTTCGCCATGAGGATAGGTCGGCGGCCCTGGCTGAGGAACAGCAAGGCGAAGCTGGTGGCAATTTGCGGGTCGTTCTCGGCCGGCGCGCGGCCGCGCCAGAAGTCGCGCAGCGCGCCGCGGTCGCGCAGCAGCGCGGCGGCCCCTTCGCGGTACCAGTCGTAGGCGTCGCCGGTGTGGGGGTTATGGAAGAAGCGGCGGGCGGTCAGCCGGCCCGCGCGCTCCATGGCGTACAAGTAGTAGTACCGCCACACGTTCTTGCCCGGGTTCTGGGTGACGGCGAAGTTGCGGCCCATCCAGTCGATGGCGCGTTCGAGGACGGAATCGTCGCGTCCGCGGCGGCCACAGCAGAGGATGCGTTCGCCCTCGACCGTGGCGTCGGCGTCGTGGATCTTGTCGGAAACGATCACCAGCGACCCGATTCCGGCGGCGGTCATGCTCCCGTAGCCCCGATCGCCGGGCGTATAGCCCCACGAGCCGTCCTCGTTTTGCGTATTTTCCCAGTGTGCCTCGGCCAGCCTCCAGGTGCGGGGGTTCACCTCAATGCCCACCCGTTCGGCCTCGTGGAGGGCCAGCAGGGCGAACTGGGCGTTCGAGTTGTCGCCTCGCGAGGACCCCGACGAGTACCCCCACGTACCGCGAAACGCCTCGGTGGTCACCTGGGCGACTTCGAGGAACCGCACGTTCTGCTCAATCCGCAGGCGGTCCTTTTCCGGCTCGGCCAGGCAGAAGACCATCGTTTGCAGCGAAACGGTGTAGGTATCTTTCAGGCGGCGGGCCCGAAGCCAGCCCAGCGCCCGCTGGATGGTGGGGTCTTCCGGCGGCACGCCCGCGTTGAGCAGGGCCAGTGTACAGAGGGCGGTTACCCCCCCATCTTTGCCGGGCCAGTCGGACCATCGGCCATCGGTGTGCTGCTGTTGCTTCAGATAGGCCACCCCCTGTTCGATGGCTTGGCGGACTTCATCGGCGGTAATGTCTGCCCGCGCAGTCGGCGTAAGCGGTGCGAACGATGCCGCGCAGACCATTGCCGCGATCAGGAGCCGGTTCATGAGAAGGTGGATCCGGTGTCTGGAGTAAACAGGGCCTACCCAACATCTTAGAATTAAGGGGGTACGCCGGCAAGGCGCGCCCCTGGGTGCGCGCCGACGGTTCCGCGCCCTGGGCCGTCGGCCCATCCGACCGTAAAATGAAGTGTTTTCGCCACCTTCCCGTTGAGGAGCCCGCTTTTGGCCACCAAACCCCGTAGTCTCGGCGATGTATTGCAGGAGTTCAGCCAGCACCGGCGGCTGATGCAGGACGAGCTTCAGAAGGTCATTGTGGGCCAGGCCGACGTGATCGAACAGATCTTCGCGGCCGTCTTCACCCGGGGGCACTGCCTGCTGGTCGGCGTGCCGGGGCTGGCCAAAACACTTATGGTCAGCACGCTGGCCCGAATCCTCGACGTGCAGTTCAAACGCATCCAGTTCACGCCCGACCTGATGCCGTCCGACATCACCGGGACGAACATCCTGGAGGAGGACGAGCACCGGCGGCGCGACTTCCGGTTCGTCGAGGGGCCCATCTTCACGAACATCCTGCTGGCCGACGAGATCAACCGCACCCCTCCGAAGACCCAGGCCGCGCTGCTGCAAGCCATGCAGGAGCGCGAGGTGACCGTGGGCCAGACCACCTACCCCCTGCCCGAGCCGTTTTTCACCATCGCCACACAGAACCCCATCGAGCAGGAGGGGACCTACCCCCTGCCCGAGGCCCAGTTGGACCGCTTCATGTTCAACATCAAGGTCGATTACCCCACGGCCGAGGAAGAGGAGCGCATCCTTTCGGTCACCACGCGGCACGAGCCGGTCGAGATACGCCACGTCCTTTCGAGCAAGGCGATTGTGAACTTGCAGAAACTAGTCGGCTCGGTGGCGGTCAGCCAGTACATCGTGCAGTACGCGACGCGGCTGGTTCGGGCCAGCCGGCCAAAGGACCCCTCGGCCCCGAAGTACGTGCAGGAACTGGTCGATTGGGGCGCCGGGCCGCGCGCCGGGCAGTTCCTCATCCACGGGGGGAAGGCTCTGGCGGCGATGGACGGCCGGTTCTCGGTCGCCCTGGACGACGTGCAAAAGATCGCCGTGCCCGTGCTCCGCCACCGCATCAGCACCAACTTCCAGGCCCAGGCCGAGGGGCTTGCGTCGGAAGACATCATCGAACGCCTGCTCCGGGAAACGCCCACGCCGGAAATTCCAAAATACGAGCGAAAGTAATGCCCGCCGCCGAACGCTACCTGAAGCCCGAAGTCGTCAACCAAATCAAGCGGCTCGACCTCCGCGCGCAGTTCATCGTCAAGGGCTTCCTGCACGGCCTGCACGCCAGCCCGTTCCACGGCTTCTCCGTCGAGTTCAGCGAACACCGCAAGTACACCCCCGGCGACGACCCCAAGGACATCGACTGGCTCGTGTACGCCAAGACCGACAAGTATTACGTCAAGAAGTTTGAGGCCGAAACCAACATGACCGGCTACCTGGTGATGGACCTGAGCCGGTCGATGGGCTACACGTACCGCCAGGAGTTGACGAAGTTCGACTACGCCGTCTGCCTGGCCGCGGCCCTGGCGTACCTGATGATCCACCAGCAGGACCCGGTGGGCCTGCTCACCTTCGACCGGAAGCTTCGCGGCAGCCTGGCGCCCCGCTCGCGGCGGTCGCACCTGGGCGACCTGCTGTCGCTGCTGGCCCGCTCGAAGCCCGAGGGCGAAACCGACATCGCCGCCAGCCTGGTCCAGGTGGCCGCGCTGCTGAAGCACGCCAGCCTGGTCATGGTGTTCAGCGACCTGCTGGGCGACCCCGACGCCGTGCTCGAATCGCTGTACCGGCTCCGCCACGGCGGGCACGACGTCATCGTGTTCCACATCCTCGACGAGGCGGAGGTCCGGTTCCCCTTCGGCGGCATGGTCGAACTGGAGGACCCCGAGGACCACCGCCGGCTGGCCATCGACGCCGACGGGTTCCGCCGCGATTACCTGGCGGAACTCGACGCCTTCCGAGACCGCTACCGCCGCGAGTGCGCGCAGGCGCGCATCGACTACGTTCCGCTGGATACGAGCGTGCAGTTCGACCGCGCGCTGATGGAATACTTGGTGAATCGGGCCGCCCGGGGATAAACTGAAAGTAGGGGAGAAATCGTCCCAGTTTTCACCGCGAAAATGGAACGCTCCCCCTAAACGGCCTAGTTTGCCTGCCCTCCGGAGCAACGGAAGATATGACCTTTGTAACGCCCGCACTACTCGCCGGCGCCGCCCTGATTGCCGTGCCGATTGTGCTGCATTTGATCATGCGGCAGAAGCCGAAGCGGCTGGAGTTCCCGGCGCTGCGCTTCGTGGCGAAGCGGCACGAGACGAACCA
>SKJM01000363.1 GCA_007122045.1 Planctomycetales bacterium
CGAACCCGAGCCACGCCTGGTGGAAGAAGCGGAAGTAAAGGAACGCGGCCACCGCGGCCATCATCGCCGCAATTTCGCTCCAGGGGTTCACGCGCCACCAGAACCACCGCAGCAGGTACACCAGGCCCGTGCCCGCCCCCACGCCCAGCATGATGTCGAAGTTGTCCTTGGCGTGGGTCATGGTGAGCGCGAGGGCGGCGGTGAGGAACATCAGCAGCACCGTGGTGGTGCGGCCGGCCCACACTAGTTCCCGTTGCGACGCCCCGGGCCGGACGAACCGCTGATAGAAGTCGTTCACCACGTAGCTGGAGCCCCAGTTCAGGTGCGTCGAAATGGTCGACATGTACGCGGCAATCAACGAGGTCATCACGACGCCGAGCCAGCCGACGGGCAGGAACTGGAGCATGGCGGAGTAGGCCAGGTCGTCGCGGATCTGGTCCGGCGGGAGCCCGCCTTCGGCGAACTCGGCCTGCAGTGCGGCGACGTCGGGGTAGATGACCAGCGAGGCCAGGGCCACAAGGATCCACGGCCAGGGCCGCACGGCGTAGTGCGCCACGTTAAAGAAGAAGGTGGCGCCGATGGCGTGGTGTTCGTTTTTCGCGGCGAGCATGCGCTGGGCGATGTAGCCGCCGCCGCCCGGCTCGGAGCCCGGATACCACGCCGCCCACCACTGTACGGTCAGCGGCAGGAGAAACACGGCGATCAGCAGGCTGGGGTCGTCGGCCGGCGCGATGGAGAAATCGGGAATGAGCGACAGCTTGCCGGCCACGTTCTCGTGCTGCATCAATCCGGCCAGGCCGCCGACCTCCGGGTGCGCCAGCGCGAAGTAGGCGGCGGCGATCGCGCCGCCCATCGCCAGGACGAACAGCAGGCAGTCGGTGAGGATCACCCCGCGGAACCCGCCCAGGGCGCTGAAAATGACCGTCACGGCGGCGGCGACCAGCAGGGTCTGGTACGGGTTGAACCCGAGCACGACGTTGCCGATCTTGATGGCGGCCAGCGAGACGGAGGCCATGATGATCACGTTGAAGAACACGCCCAGGTACAGCGCGCGGAAGCCGCGCAGGAAGGCGGCGGGCCGGCCGCTGTAGCGGAGTTCGTAGAACTCGACGTCGGTCAGGATGCCGGTTCGCCGCCACAGGCCGGCGTACACGAACACCGTCATCATGCCCGTCAGCAGGAATGCCCACCACACCCAGTTGCCGGCGACGCCGTGCTGGCGGACGATGTCGGTTACGAGGTTGGGCGTATCGGAGGAGAAGGTAGTAGCCACCATGCTGAACCCGAGCAGCCACCAGGGCATGGTGCGGCCGGAGAGGAAGAACTCACCGCTGCTGCGGCCGGCGCGGCGGCTGGCCCACAGGCCGATGGCCAGCGCCGCGGCGAAGAAGGCGGCGACCATGGCCCAATCGGCCGGGGCCATTTGCACGGCGGCAAGCATCGTTGGGATTTCACGCGGGATCATGGCCGGTCTCCTCGTCGAGGGTTTCGCATTCGCGGTAGTTGGGTCCTGCGCGGCGGTCGTCGGTGGGGGTGCGGCCGTAATGCTCCCGGTAATCGCGGCTGAACTCCTGCACGCGCGAGTAGCCCACCCGCAGCGCGATTTCGGTCATCGTCAGGTCGGAAAGCTGCACCAGGCCGCGGCCGTAGCTGAGGCGGATTTGCTTGACGCGTTTCATCGGCGAGAGGGCCACGGCCAGGTGGCACGCGCGGACGATGCTGCGCTGCGACTGCCCGGTGAGCCGCCGGAGGTATTTCAAGTCGATCGGCTCGGCGGGGTTGCGGCGGACGTGCCACTCGATGTCCCACCACAGTTGCGTGAAGGTGTCGACGCGGTGATGGTGCGAGCCGAGCGGCAACAGATCAGCGATGCACTGAAGCAGCAGGGCGTGGACGCGCAGGTGGCGCAGCAGCGGCGGCACGTCGGCAGCTTGCCAAGTGTTCAACAACTGCTCCATGCGCGCGACCGTTTGCGGCTCGACGTTGCAAACGCGCTGGTCGAGCGGCGGGGGCGGCAGCGCGGGGGCGAGGAAGTTGACCGTGTAGAACACCCAGGGCGCCTTCAGGATGGTTCCCTGGACGGGCTCATCGTCGGCATACCAGATCGCTTGGCCGCCGCCAAAGTGCCGTATGACCCCGCCCGCCCGCTCCTGAACCTCACCCTCGGTAACCACGTGGATGAGGTGGCCGGGCAGCGATTGGGCCTTGTACGCCACGCGTTCCGGCCGGCAGATGCGGTCGACCAGCACCACCTCGTCGAGCAGGGCCCCGCGGAGCGGCGTGTTGGAATCGGTTCGACTCATGGCAGGCATTGCGACATTCTAGGCCGTGATCTGCGACACGAATTGCGACATCTTCGGGCGCCGTTGCGACTTGCTGGACGGCCGGCACAGGGCAACGCCCCATCCCGCTGCACAAAATCCCGTATCGGCAGCGACGTCAGCCATGCCATAATAGCGACATGCGATGGTCGCGTCAATTCGTGAACAGCGGCGCTTCACGCTCCGCCGTTCTTCCCCGCCAATGCCGCTCGATTTGCTCCAGGCTTTGCCCTTTCGTTTCGGGCACGTACACCCCGCGCACGCTTGACGCCGCTCTTGTTTTGCGTGAGCTTTCGCGTTTCGCACGATGGGCGTTAAAGACGCCGGGAAGAAAGGCGTAGCCAAAGCGGCGTCAAGCCTCCGCACTCCAAGACAAACATTCAGATCGTGTAGGGCTCTCGCTGCTCGTACGTCTGCCAGGCGTCGGCCTCGTCGTCGCCGACGACCTTCTCGGCCTCGGGATCCCAGGCGAGTTTCCGCCCGAGCCGCATGGCGATGTTCGTCAGGTGGCAGGCGGTCATGGTCCGGTGCTCGACGTCGACCGGCGCGCAGGGCTGCTCGCGGCTTCGCGTGCACTCGAAGAAGTTGGCCATGTGGTTGTTGCTTGGATGGGCGCGCCAGGCGTCGGCCGGGAGCGGGTTCTCGGCCAGTTCCTCGGCCGGCCGGCCGTATACGCCGGCGGGGTTGACGAAAATCCGCCCCTGCTCGCCGAGGAACATGATGCCGCTCCGGTCGAGCGTCTTGGTCTCCTCGGGCGCGTCCTTCCCGAAAAGCCGCTCGATCAACTCCGGCGTGCTCGGCTCGTGGCCCGTTTGACCGGCGAAGTTCATCCGCTCGGCGAGCGACGTGAAGAAGAGCAATTCGACGCCGCCCGGGTACATCATGCGGGAGAAGAACCGGTCGGCCGTGCTGAAGTATTCCGGGGCCGCGGGGTTGGGAAAGATGCCGCGGGCCTCGACCGATACCGGGCCGGTCCCTTCGCAATCCATGCCCCAGTGGGCGATGTCGACGTAATGGTTGCCCCAGTCGGTGGCCATGCCGCCGGAGTACTCGTACCACCAGCGGAAGCTGCGATGCGTGCGCTCGCGGCGGTAGTCGTGCTCGGGCGCCTGGCCCTGGTACAGGTCCCAGTCGAGGTGCGGCGGCACCGGCTGCGCGGCGAACGGCCCGCCCTTGGTCGAAAGGTAGGGCACCGCCACCCACACCTGACGCAACTTTCCCAGCCGGCCGTTGCGAACCAACTCGACGGCCGTCTGGCAGAACCGGTTGCTGCGGTGCTGGGTTCCCACCTGGACGATCCGGCCGGTTTCCTCGACCACTTGGCGCAGGAGCTTGCCTTCGGCGATGGTCAGCGTGAGCGGCTTCTCGGCGTACACGTCGCGGCCCGACCGGCAGGCCGCGATGTTCACGGCCGTGTGCCAGTGGTCGGGCGTGCCGTTGGTCACGACGTCGATGTCGTCACGGTCGAGCAGCCGTCGGTAGTCCTGGTAGACGTCGGCCTTGCCGCCCAGCGCGGCCTTGGCGCGTTCGGCGTGTTGCAGGTCGGCATCGCAAACGGCCACGATATCGCCGAACCGTGCCGCCTGGCGCGCGATGCCGGTCCCCTGTCTGCCGACGCCGACGGCGGCGATGCGCGGCCGGTCGTTCCTCGAGCCGGTTTCACTACCCCGGCTGGTCCGGGCGGTGAGCCAGTAGGGAACCAGCGCGCCGCCGGCGCCGCATGCGACGGAACGGAGAAACTGGCGGCGATGGAAGGTGGAACGTGGCATGGTATGCTCCTTTGGGTAAAATGCTGGAAAACGGCATCCTAGTTCGGATGGATCATAATTTCGTCGACGAACAGCCATGCGGGCCAGCCGGCGGCCGAGTACCCCGCCGGAAGGACGCCCACGTTGGCTGCCCGCACCCGCACGTAACGCCCGCGCGCGTCAAGCTTCTTCGCCTGCAACACGACGATGCGCGGGTCGTCCTGTTCGGGCGCGGCCTCCGGTTCGACCACGGCCGCGACCTCGAACCGCTCGCCGTCGGCCGAGAGGGCAAACTCGACCCGCTTCGGCAGCAGGACCCCCACCCGCGGCGATTGCAGGAAATTGGCTCCCAGCGTCTGAATGTCTATCGGCTCGCCCAGGTCGATGGTCGCTTCCAGGTCGATGCCATGGAAGCCGAGCCATTCGGGGCTGGTATGCTCGGCGGCCCCCAACCGGCCGTCGACGAGCGAAGCGGCGCCGCGGCCCGGATAGCGAGGGTCGGGGGCCGAGGCAAGCGTCACCGGCTTTTCCAGCGCGGCGTGCTCCACCCGCTTTGGTTCGGGCCGCCGAACCGCGTCCTCCGGCAACATGAGGGCGCGGGTCTCTTCCCAGTGGCGGGCAATCCGGCTGTCCTTGGTCAGGTCCCACAGGCTCAAGTCTAACTCGCGTAGGCCCAGCACCGTCGGCACCCAGCCCTGGGTCCAGCCGACCTCGATTGCCCAGGCGCCCCAGCCATGGTCGGCGTTGGAGCCCCAGTAGTCCCAGCGGTCGTAATCGAAGGCGCGGAACCAGCCACCGTCAAGGTTGGGATGCGCCTCGCTGCGCACTTGAATGCGAATGACGAACTCGGCCAACCGGTCGGCCATCCGGCGGTACTGCGGCTCGCCGGTGGCGGCGTGGGCCTCGTGCAACCCGAGGAACGTGAAGTTGCATGTGTAAAGCAGGTCGGCCACCGGGTCGCCGCACTCCTGGATCAGCGAGGCCTCGTTCCGGCCGTATTCGGCGTTCGATTGCGGCGGACGGTAGCGGCCCATGGCCAGCGCGCCCAACTCCTCCCGAATCGCCCCGCACGCCACCTGGCTCCGCTCCATGTCGTCGGCCATCTGCTGCAGCCACGCGCGGTGTTCCGGCCGGTCGTCCACGCGCACCAGCCACGCCAGCGTCAGGAGCATCCGCCCCCGTTCCTGCTGGATGCCGTTGGTCCACCGCCAACGGTCGGGGTAGGCCTGCATCATCATGCGAATGGCGTCGCGCGTTCGCTCCAGCAGCGGCTCGTAGCCGGTCTTGTCGTAAAGCCAAAGATACGCCGCCCACATCCA
>SKJM01000139.1 GCA_007122045.1 Planctomycetales bacterium
GCCCATCATGAACTCGCCCGCCGGGATCAGAACCAGCTTCATGCCAATCGAGTTGGTGATCTCGACCGGCACCCCCGCCGCCTTGGCGGCCTCGTGCTGAGCCGGGCTCAATCGGGCCGTGGCAGGATCGGCATCGGCCCGTTCAGCCGACGGGCCGCAACCGGCAAGCGATGCGGCCATTACAGTCGCGAGACACAACTTCGCCCAACTTTTCACGTTCATGCGGCACCTCCCTTTCGGTTGCCAGGGGGGCGCGAACACCTCGGGGCCGCCCCCAGTGGACAGCCCACTTACCCCCTGAGTTTACCTCTCAAGGCACCCTGCAACAAGCCGCCTCATCCTGCTGGCCGCCCAGTTCCTCGGCCAGCAAAACGGCGCTGGGGTTGCCTGGGGTTTGCCAAGTTGACCGACCGTGCCGCTGACACACCAGTCCGAGCGCCACTTCCACACGTTCCCATGCATCTGCCGACCGTCTTGCGGCATGTGGAGCGGAACCGCATCCGCGCGAACACTGGGGCAACCAGCGGATCTCATCCGAGCAGTCCGGGAAACTGACCTGCGTCGAGATCGACGAGCTTCCTGGCGACCTTCTGATTCTGCCCTCTGGCGAATCAGCGCATGGAGAGTACGTCGATGCGGCAATCGGCTGCCGTCTTCGGGCTGGCCGGGACGGCCTGCCAGGGGCTTCCTCGGGTACCAACTGCACCGACGTCAGGCCCCTTTCCCGCCTGCACCCCCTTGACCTGCCAGTCTCTCCTGACTACGCTTGAGTTCTGGGGGAAGAATCGATTTTCCCTTATTATCCCTCACACAACGGCCGCTCCGGGAGACAACGCCATGGCACACCATCGGTATCCGACGACACGCAGGCATTTTCTGAAGACCGCGGCCGCCGGCATGGCCGCGCCGGGGCTCATTCCGGGTTCGGCGCTGGGCAACGACGGGCAGGCCGCCGCGAGCGAGCGGATTGCGGTGGGCGTCATCGGCACGGGCAAGATTTCCAACGACTACCATATTCCCAGCCTCGCCCGGGAGCCCGATGCCCAGGTAGTGGCCGTGTGCGACGTCGACACGACCCGCCGCGAGCACGCGCAGCGCCGCGTGAACGACTACGCCGGCCGGCAGGCGAACGCCCCCGCGTGCTCCGCCTACAACGACTTCCGCGAAATCATCGGCCGCGACGACATCGACGCCGTGGTCATCGCCACGCCCGACCACTGGCACACGATCCCCATCGTCGAGGCGTGCAAGGCGGGCAAGGACGTGTACTGCGAGAAGCCGCTCACGCTCACCATCGCCGGCGCGAAACGGTGCATCGACGCGGTGCGGAAGCACAAGCGGGTGCTGCAAACCGGCAGCCAGCAGCGATCGAACGTGTTCGGCCCGTTCCAGCGGGCGGTCGAGTTGATTCGCAGCGGACGCATCGGCGACGTGAAAACGATCACCGTGGGCGTGGGCGGCCCGAGCCGCTGGTGCGACCTGCCCGAGGAAGCGATGGAGCCGGGCCTCGACTGGGACCTGTGGCTGGGCCAGGCCCCGATGCGCCCGTACCACTCGGTGCTGAGCCCGCGCGGCGTGCACAACCACTTCCCCGCGTGGCGAGCCTACCGCGAATACTCCGGCGGCGGCCACACCGACATGGGCGCCCACCACTACGACATCGCCCAGTGGGCGCTCGACATGGACGCCTCCGGCCCGGTCGAAATCATCCCGCCGGAAGATGAGAAAGCCACCAGCGGCGTCAAATACATCTATGCCAACGGCGTGGAGATGACGCACGGCGGCCCACAGGGCTGCGTGTTCACCGGCACGAAGGGTACGCTGCACATCGGGCGCGGCGTGCTCAAGAGCGATCCGGAGAAGCTGGCGACCGATCCGCTCGGCCCCGGCGACGTGCAGTTGCCGCGTTCGCCGGGCCATCACCGCAACTGGCTCGACTGCATCAAGACGCGCGAGCGCCCGGTGGCCGACGTCGAAGCCGGCGCCCGCACCGTTACCGTGTGCCACCTGGGCAACCTGGCCTACTGGCACCGGCGCGCGCTGAAGTGGGACCCCGAGCGCTGGCAGTTTCCCGGCGACGCCGAAGCCAACACCTGGCGCGACCGCGACCGCCGCGATCCCTGGCAGTTGCCGACCGTGGGATAACGGCATCGAGCGCCTGGTTGGGTACGGGACCCGCTGCTCGCTTAGCCTGTCGCGGCTGGTCCAGGTGACCGAGACCGAGCAGGTCCAGGTGCACATCCTCAGCACGCACGCTGGTGCATCACACCAACCCGATCCGCGCAAGTAGGAGGACTCACGGCCGTTTGCCGTAAGTCCTTTGCTGGTAGGAAATACCGGAGGTGGGACTTGAACCCACACCTGGTTGCCCAGACTGGATTTTGAATCCAGCGCGTCTGCCATTCCGCCACTCCGGCAAAGCCTTCATTTATAGAGATTTTCTTGATTCCGCTTCCGGCGCCCAGCCCGACTGTTGAAAGAACTGTTGAAACTCTCCCGAGGGGGTACCGAATCAGCCCGAGGTGTCTGGTGCGCTGGATTAGGATCCCGCCACAAACCATGGGCGATTTCGTCCGCGTCCAGGTCCACGTAATGGGGATATGTGCGGTTTCGGGTGTCGTCCGGTCGTGAAGGCTAGCATGACGCCTTCATTTTCCCGCCGGGCGCCGGTCGTGTCAAGCAGGGGGGCGGTGAAGAAAAGCCGGGCCTCCAGGCGGCCGCCTCGCGGGCGTTTGGCAGCCGGGTCGATGGTCGATACGTCGGGGCGGGGCGGCCGTTTCGGGGCGTCCCGGGGCGTTTTCGACCGTGCTATGCCACACGGGGGTCTCAGAACGGGGTCGGGGGCGGAGTTTCCTGGAAAAGCCTTGCTTTGCCGATGCCAGTCTGGTATAGTCGCGCAAGGGCCCCCTTTTCTGGCCCACTCTTCATTCCGACCTTCCGGGCCTTGGGGCCCCCGCTTTTCGATGCTCCACCCCTCCCTGATTCACGCGGTCAGGCAGATGTGCGCACGTGGCCGAGGAGCATTTCGGCGATGCCGTCATCCAGGGCGCCCGCGACTTGCGGTTGACCAGCCTAGTGGAGTGTTTGCAGGCCGCCTGGACGCCCGACCTGGGCGAGCCGCCCCGCGGCCGGGAGCCGGATGGCCAGGCGGGCATAATTGGTTTCGGATTGCTTGGTGTCACTCATTCTTTACCGCGTACCCGTCCTTCCCGACTTCCACAAGGTGCCCGAGGCGGTGCGCCAAGCCGTGGCCGGACGGCCGATTGTTCCGGCGGCGCAGCCAGGGGCAGAAGTGGGGGGGTGCGGCGTGGACCTCGAAATACCGCGAGGGTCGGTGGTCGGATTGCTGGGCAAGTAATCGTTGCCGAAACAACCGTCGCCGCCTCGTGGCGCCAGCGGGCTGTGGCAATGCTCGTGCTTGCTGTCATCGCCGTCATCGCATCGATCGGACTCCATCGACTCGCCGTGCGCCGATGGTGCCGGATCGATTTTGACCGTGAGCGTTTGCTTCCTCGGGAGCGTATTCCGCGAAGACAACCCGCACGCAGCGGACGCGACCGTTGACATGGAACCCCTCTCGCTCGAAGATATCTTCCTGGAGATGCATTATGCTGGGTAGACCGGTTCAGCGGGCTCTGGGGGGGGAAGCCGATAGCCGAAACATGGACCATGTCAGTTATTACCGAGAAGTTTACCACATGGGGGATCTCATCTGGGGTTTGCTGATCCTGGCCTCACTGGCGGCCCTGCTGTTCTGGGGCGCGGTTCGCTTGGCCCGGCGGGGCTCGGCTTGGACCTCAACCGCCCTGGCCGTGGTGGTTGCAGGCTTCCTGGTCGTGTTCGGGCTGACAGTGCACGGCAAGCTGGTGGTCGCGCACTGGCTGCCCCTATCGAATGCCATCATCCTGGGAAACGGCTTCCCGCTGGGCGCCGCGGTGCTGGCCGGCGTGGCGGCCGGCCGGCGGTCGATACCCGTTTGGCGGCGCACCGTCCTGGGCGCGGGCCTGCTGGCCGGGGCCTGGTGGTCGGTCCTGGTCAACCTCCTGCCGGGCTCGCTCCCCTCCGCCGACCGTTGGACGCCGGACGGCGTGTGCCTGCAATCGAGCGAGGCCTCGTGCAGCCCGGCGGCGGCGGCCACACTGCTGCGGCATCACGGCATCGAGGCGAGCGAGGCCGAGATGATGCGGCTGTGCCTCACCCGGCGCGGCGGCTCGCCGTCGCTGGGGCTGTACCGCGGGCTGAAGTTGAAGACGCGGGGCACCCCCTGGCGCGTCGAAGTGGTTCGCGGAACGCCCGACGAACTCCGCCGCGACCTTGCCACCCCGGTGCTGCTGCGGATGCGCCTCCGCCGGGAGCCGACCACCGCCGCGCGGCTGCTCGGATGGACCGGGCTGGTGGCCGAGCCGGGCCATGCCGTGGTGCTCTACGAGGCCACCGCCGACGGCCGCCTGCTGGTGGGCGACCCGGCCTCGGGCAAGGGCACGTGGCCGGCCGCCGACTTCCTCCCCCACTGGCGCGGCGAAGGGCTGCGCCTCGTCGAGCGATCGCCGTAGGGCCGGCTTCTTGCAGGACGCGTGAAACGAACCAGAAACCTCCCGTGCCTGCTTCCGCACAGCTTGGCAACATGGTATGCTGGCGCGGGTTGGGAAAAGCCTCTGAAACCACGTACCGGGAGAAGAACCATGTTGCGGAAAACCTGGCGATGCTTGCTGTTGGTGTGGGTTGCCGGAATGCTCCCCGTTGCCGCTTGGGGCTCGGACGAAGCAGCCCGGCCCGCGTGGGTGGAACCGATGCGAAAGGTCCACGCGCGGTTCACCGGCCAGAAGGGAACGCTGGCCCAATTCGGCGACTCCATTACGGTGACCCTGGCCTTCTGGACGCCCATGCTGTACGCGGCGCCCAAGAATATGGACGAGGCCACCGCGGCCGACTACGCGCTGGTGAAGGACTACCTGCAGGAGAAGTGCTGGCGGCAGTGGAAGGGGCCCGAGTTCGGCAGCGCCGGCCGCATGACCATCCGCTGGGCGCACGAGAACGTCGACGACTGGCTCCGGCGGATGAACCCGGAGGTGGCGCTGATTATGTTCGGCACGAACGACCTGAACGCAATGGAGGTCGAGGAGTACGAGCAGAAGACGCGGGAGGTGGTGCGCAAGTGCCTCGCCAACGGGACGGTGGTCATCCTGAGCACGATCCCGCCGCGGCACGGGCGGCTGGAGAAGGCGCAGGAGTTCGCCGAGGCCGTCCGCCGGGTGGGGCGAGACCTGAACGTGCCGGTGTGCGACTACCTGGCCGCCATCCTCCGCCGCCGGCCCGACGACTGGGACGGTACGCTGGAGAAGTTCCGGCCCCGCGAAGGCTACGACGTGCTCACACTCGTCGCC
>SKJM01000757.1 GCA_007122045.1 Planctomycetales bacterium
CGCCCACGACACTCGCGGCAGTGGAACCATCCGAGGGAACCCAATCAGCAGCGGGATCCGCAACGATGAAGCCTGCGTTAGCCCCTACGGGTAGCAGCACAAGCGCCAGCGCCATGGCTCCGGCAACTCGGATGGTCACCCCAAATTGAGAACAAACTGTCCAGCCAACACCGGACGTGACACGGGTTGTGTTTTGATTCGACGTCATCGAAGTGTCCTCCACGAAATGTGAATGTTCTGTAAGAAACGGGAATCGAACTCGTTCCGCGCCTGACATGGCCCGATTCCGGGAGAAGCCACGCAGGACGTTTGGGTGGCGCGCCGGGCCGCCCCATAGAGCGCCCGACGCATTGAACAACGGCGCACCGCGATGGCGGCGCGCCGACGAACCGAGAGCCGAAGCCCTCGGGCTGAACAAGAGAAACAGGCGGGCCGCATGGCAGAACCCGGCGCAGCCGCCGGGCACGAGAACGGGAAAAGGTGGCCCTTAGTTTGGGGGGGGGCGAAAGCGCGCGGCCGCGTGGGCGGGCGCAGACGGCTGCCGCCGCGGGTGGGAGGTTCCAGTTGCCGCCGATTTGGTGTCATGGCACTACGCCCTTGCTCGTTGGCCGGATTGCGCCCGGTGCCACATTCGGGCCGGGCCCATCCGCTAGCCAGTGCGGTCACCATCGGCCGCGTACCATTGATTGTAAACAACGCGCGCGGGGAGAGCAAAGAAAACAACCCGCATTTTGTATAAATCGTATGCGCTTTTGTATGCGCCGCCCGAAAACCGCCGGGCGTGTTGCCCAGGACGCGGGCGAAAGCGCGGCAGAAAACGGTTCGAGCCACGCCGCGGCTGGCCCCGATGGCCTCCGGTTCCCCCAGCCCGGGGTAACGCCTCGCTGTTGTACACAAGTTGGGGTCGGCCAGAGGGCCACCTGCTGGCTTCCCCGCCGGAGCCGTGGTCACTGGCTACGACGCGGGCGGCAGGGGTGGCCCACTGACCACCGCTCCGGCCGGGCAGGTCAGCCAGTGGCGAGGGGTGACCGTCGCAGGCACTTCCCGACCCGTCGTCTCGCCTGCCGTAATTTTTCGAATGACGTACCACTTCGACTGGGATCCAGCCAAGGCGGCGACCAAACGTGAAATACAACAGTACCTCGGGTGAACGCGATGAAAGACGAATACGACTTTTCTGACGGAGTACGGGGAAAATTTCACCAAGGCGAGGTTGCCTTGCGGATCCCCGTGTATCTTGACGCGGAAGTCCAGCAATTTGTCCAAAGCATTGCGGAGGCCAAGCAGTCGGACATGACCACCGTGGTCAACGACCTGCTGCGATCCGACATGCGGGTTGCCGAAATTGTGCGGTAACCTGTTGGAATTCGACAGGCTGGAAGCCTATCCCGACCGGCCGAAGGGGGCAGTCCCCCGTGAACGGTTACGCCTATCCCACATCATTCTGCCTTTCCCCAGGTGCCGCCCGAAACGCGCTGGGCGTGCTGCCCGTCACCCGGGCGAACGCGCGGCAGAACTGCTCGCCGCTGGCGAATCCGCATTCGCGGGCAATATGGTAGACTTTGTCCGAGGACGCCAGGAGGAGGTGCCGGGCGTGCTCGATCCGTTTGCGTTCGAGTTCCTCGCGCATCGTGCGGCCCACGTACTGCTTGAACGCGCCGTAGAGCATGCAGCGACTCATCGAGGTGGCCTTCACCACGTCGGCCACGCCGATTCGTTCGCCGTAGTGCCGCCAAATGAAGCCCACGGCCTTCGCCACCTCGGGATGCTCGATGGCCAGGATGTCGCTGCTGCGGCGAGTGATTAGCCCAACCGGTGGGATGAGGATCGGCTCGGACGGGGCCGGCTGCCCGTGCATGAGCCGGTCGAGCAGTTCGGCGCCCCGGTAGGCCAACTCGGCGCGGTTGCTGTCGATGCTGGTCAGCGGCACCGGGGCGAACTCGCAGGTGTACGGGTCGTTGTCCACGCCCACGACGGCCACCTGCTCGGGAATCGCCAGGCCGGCCGTCTCGCAGGCGTTGATGACCGAGTAGGCGCGGTGGTCGCTCTGTGCCATCAGCCCCAGGGGTTTGGGCAGCCTGCGCAACTGCCGGACCAGCCACGGAAGCATTGGGCGGCGCGGGTTTTTCTGCTCGACCGCGTGCCAGTCGAGCCGCGCGTAGGTCAACCCGGCCGCCTCGACCGCGGCCGCGAAGCCGGCTTCCCGCCCGCGGACATCCGTGTAATCGGTACACTTGAAGAATGCCAGGTGGCGGAACCCGTGCTCCAGAAGGTGCTCGGCGGCCAGTCGGCCCATCCGGCGGTTATCCAAAATCACCCGCCCGGCGGCCAACCGTTCGACGTCGGCCGTCAGCGCGACGATCGGCACCCGCGTCCTCCGCAGGTAGCGGGTCAAATCGGGCCGGTTGGGCAACACGAGGGCGAGAATGCCGTCGCCCTCCCAATCGTCCGGCAGGGCGCCGTAGTGCGCCATCCGCGTGTCGAGGATCCAATTGGCCTCCCGCGCGTAGCGGGCCGCGCCAAGGTGCATCCGGTGCTCGTAGTAGGCCAGTGCCAGCAGTACCCGCTTCCGGCGGGGAAGCCCAAATCGGCGGCCGGGGTTCGAAGATGACGTCATGGTCCACAGCACCGAGGACAAACGCGTTCCCGTACGCCTAGCCGGGCTCTCCCCCCTCGCCGTGCCCACCACGTTCGGCCGATGCACGCTTCGATGATCAACGCCGCGAAAGGAACAACTGCAAAACGTACCAGAACAACAGAGCCACCGCGGCGAACAACGCCAACGAGGCCGCCACGTGCTGGCCGATTCGGTAATGATGCAGGATGTTCGAGGTGTGAAAGAGGATGTAGCCACAGGCCAGGGCGATCATCGCATAGGTGAATATGGGACCCAGGGTGAACTGAAACACGATGGCCACAACGATCAGCCCCAGCGCCGCGAAGCCGCCGAAATACAAGATCGACCGGAGGAACGAGAAATCCTTCCGCGTGATGAAGACCACGGCGGTCATCCCCCCGAAGAGGACGAGCGTCGTTACACCGGCAGCGGGAATGATGGCCGGATCGACCGCGCGAACGATGTACAGCAACGGAACAAAGATGACCGACTGGGCCAGCACGTACAGCCCCAACCCCATGTACTGCATCCCCGGGCTCACCGCCGACCGCGCCCAGTTCTCGGCCACGTAGCTGACGGCGATGAACAGGCCCAGCACGACCAGCCAGCTATACTGGGTGCCGATCATCAGTCGCACGAGGTTCTCGATCCCGGGCAGCGAGAGCAGAATCGTCTCCAGGACGACGAACAGCCCGACCGCGCCGGCCAGGTGCAGATATGTCTTCGCGATGAAATCGGCACGTTCACCGGCGGCGGCTCGCGCCGCGAACACGTCGAGCGGCGAACGATAGGAGTGTTGGGCGTAACTCATGAGCGTCTCCCTTTGTGCTAAGGATCTTCTATCCTGGAAACTCGCACGGCCTACACATTATAGCACGGCCGGAGGGGGTGGGAAGGGAGCAATGGCAGAGGGGCTTATGCAACCAGGAATGGGGGCATTCGATCACGCCCCCCACACCGCCAAGCCCCACCGCCAAGCCGAGAATACCCGTGGCGGAAACGCCGGCCGGCGTAGCGCCGCACTTCCCGCAGTCGCAGCCGGCGAAAAAAGCCTCGCGTAACTCTGGGCTACGCAAGGCTTTAGGAGTACCCCCTGTAGGACTCGAACCTACAACCCTCTGATTAAGAGTCAGATGCTCTGCCGGTTGAGCTAAGGGGGTGTGGCGACCGGCGGCCGTGTCACTTTCCCCATATTATCCCACCGCCGCCATCGGGATCAAGGGGGGGCCCGGAACTTTCCGCCCGGGCGGGTCGATACCACGCTCCCCTCATCCCTGCGGGTCCATGCCAAGCTGGTGCATCTTCCGGTACAGGTTGGACCGGTGCAGCCCCAGATGCTCGGCGGCTCGGCTCATGTTGCCGGCGGCCAGCTCGATCGCCTGCCGGATGTAATTCGTCTGGAACCGGACGGTGGCCTCGGCCAGCGGCAGGTTGGCGTCCATCGCCCCTTCGTCGGCGCTGCGAGGCGAGAGGGTAAACGCCAGGTCGTCGACGCCGATCCGGTCGCCGGTCGAAAGGTAGGCAATCCGCTCCATCAGGTTGCGTAGTTCGCGGACGTTGCCCGGCCAGGCGTGGCGCTCCAGACGCGCCCGGGCCTCGGGTGTGAACTCGAGGATGGGACGGCGGGCGCGGCGGCAGAAGTCGGCCAGGAAGTGCTCGGCCAGCAGCATGATGTCGCCCCGCCGGTCGCGCAGCGGCGGCAGTTCGATGGTCACCACGTTCAGGCGGAAGTACAGGTCCTCGCGGAACCGTTTCGCCCGCACCATGTCGGCCAGGTTCTGGTTCGTGGAGGCCAGCACGCGGGCGTCGGTGTGGATGGGTCGCGAGCCGCCCACCCGAACGAGCGTCCGCTCCTCCAGCACGCGCAGCAGCTTGGCTTGGCCACTGAGGCTCAGTTCGCCAATTTCGTCGAGCAGCAGGGTGCCGCCGCTGGCCAGTTCGAACTTGCCGGCCCGGGCCTCGTGGGCATCGGTAAAGGCACCTTTCTCGTGCCCGAACAACTCGCTCTCGGCCAACTGGTCGGGAATGGCCGCGCAGTTGATGGCGATAAATGGTTGTCGGCGGCGGCGACTGCCGTAATGGATGGACCGGGCAACCACCTCCTTGCCGGTGCCATTCTCGCCCAGGATGAGTACGGCTAGGTCGGTATCGGCCACGCGGGCGACGATCGAGCGGAGGGCGTCGACGGCCGGGCTGCGGCCGATGAACTGCACGTCAGCCGCCGCCTGCTCGGTCATCTGCCGATTGGCCAGCAGGAGTTGTTCGCGGTCGCGGGTGTTCTCCAGGGCGACGGCGGCATGGGCGGCCAACTCGGTCAGGCCCGCCTCGTCGTCGGCGGTGAAACCGCCCGATTGTTTGTTCAGCAGTTCGAACACGCCAAACCAATCGCCGCGGGAGCTTCGCAGGGGGACGCCCAACAGGGTGCGCGTTCGGAAGCCCGTTCGCTCGTCGACCTTGCGGTCAACGGCGCCGGGCTCGCGCGCGGTGTCGACCCGCACCGGGCACCCTGTTTGCAGCACACGGCCTACCACGCCGCGGTCGTCGGGTACGCGCAGCTCGCCGCCCTCCACGCCGAGGGCCGGACGGCCGACCAGTTCCCCGCTGGAGCGATCCCAAAGAAAGATGCTCGCCCGCTCGGCTCCGAACAGCTCCGTGGCGGCTTGGGCCATTTGCTCCAGCAGCGGACCCAGTTCGCGGGTCTGGTTCCACTGATTGGCGATTTCGAGCACCGTTTCGAGCCGGCGGATGCGGCTTC
>SKJM01000061.1 GCA_007122045.1 Planctomycetales bacterium
CGGCCGAAAAGTCAGCCGGAAAGTCAGCCGGAAAGTCAGCCGAAAAGTCAGCCGAAAAGTCAGCCGGAAAGTCAGCCGAAAAGTCAGCCGGAAAGTCAGCCGAAAAGTCAGCCGAAAAGTCGGCCGGAAAGACAGGCTGGAAAGCCTGTCGTACGGGGGTGCGGCGCGTTGGTTGCGATTGAGCCGAGGTTGGGTCACAATAGAGTGTTTCGCGCCTGAAGCCTTGACAAGCCCGGCTGCATGAGCAGTATTCCGCCACCGAACACCCCGATCCCCCCCGGCTCCGCCGGTCGTATGCCCCTGGCGGCGGGCTCGGCGCCCGGGCCCCCCTCGGCCGACATGAGTGCCAGCCCGGAAATGCGGGCATGGCTCGAGCAGCTCCAGCGCCAAGACCGCCAGCTTGGGGTCCAGAACCGGGCCCTGGCCATCGCGTTGGCGGTGGGCATTGTGGCGGCCCTGGTGGTGCTCTGGCTGCTCTACCGCGCGACCGTCGGGGCGTATGCCTCGCTCGACGGACTGACCGCCGAACAGCACCCGGCCAGCCCGGGGCACATCGACTTCTCCTTCCGCGTCACGCGGCCCGGCCAGGTCCATTACCGACGTACGTCGGACGGCCGTGCGACCGAAATGATCGACTATTTCCGTACCGCCGGCGTCCAGAACCGCTCGTGGTCGTGGAGCTATACGCCGGGCGACGACTTGGTGGTAACCCTATGGTACCGCTCCTGGCTGCGCCGGCGGCGCCGGGCGTGGCGATTCCCGACCACCCGGCGCCTCGACGTCGTCATGCTGATCGATACCACCGAGTCGATGGGCGCGAGCATCCAACACCTCAAGGCGCGTTGCGCCGATTTCTCGGAGCGGGTGATCGAGCAGGGCTGGGAGCCTCGCTACGCGCTGGTGGCCTTCGGCAGCCGGGAGAGCGACCCTTGGCTGCATCGCCAGGCCCCGACCCCGGATATGCTGGAGTTCATCGTGGCGGTCGACCAGATGCCGCGGTTTCCGGACGGCCCCGCGCTGGGCTCGTCGCTCGACGCGTTGGAGGAGGCCCTGGCCATGCCCTTTGAGGAGGGGTCCACCCGGCGATTCTTCCTGGTGACCGACAACGGCTTCCAGCCGGAAACGAGCAACGGGGCGACATCGGAAGAGATTTCAGAGCGGTTGGCCCGCCGACGCATCCGGCTCGATGTCTTTTCGCTGTCGCAATGGCGCGACGATTACGAGCCGCTGCTGGGCACCGCCGGGCGGTTCTATCCGCTCGAGCGGTTCGGGAAACTGATGACCCATGGGCACGTGCTGGAGGATTGACATGCGGCGTTGCCCCTGGTGTGGTGGCGAGGTGGACGACCGGGCCGTAGCCTGCCCCTACCCGGGCTGTGCGCGGGTGTTGGACCGCGAGTCGGCGTCGTCGGGCCGGATTCCACCGCCGCCGCCGGTTCCCGGTTCCCCCGTGAGCGGACCACCGAGTCCGTCGCCGCCGCCGGGGGCGACGGCCGGCGAAATGCCCATCGCTTCGCCGCCGCCGCCAGGTTCCCACCCGGGGCAGGCGCCGGCATCGCCGTCGCCGCCGCCTGGGGCGAACGCCGGCGAGATGCCCGTTGCGTCCCCGCCTCCGCCCGGATCCCGCCCCGGCGAGGTGGCCGTGCATTCGCCGCCCCCGCCCGGCACTCCCGCGCCGGCACGGCCCGGCCCCCACCCCGCCGCCGGTTCGCCTGCCGCAGAAATGCCCGTCCGTCCGGCGCCGCATCCTCCGTCGGCCTCGCCTGCGGGGTGGTCGACCAGCCCGGCGAGCTACCCCCATTCGGGCGGCGCAACGAACTACCCTCATTCGGGCGCTGCGAGTGGTGCGTCGGAGCCTTCACCCGGCCCGGCCGCCGGAATGGGCGCGACCTTGTGGAGCGCCTTCAGCCGAGCGGTCCATTGGCCGCAGCGGGGTGCGCCGGCCGGCGCGGCCGCGCCCCAACCACCCATGCCTCCTCCCCCGGTCATCAAAGCCCCGGAGGAAGAGGAAGCTGAACCGGCCGAGGATTTCGGCGGGGTGAACGAGTACCAGGACGAGCCGATTGAGTTGAGCGTTGAGGCGGAGGACCTTCTCGCTCGATTGCAGCGCGGCCGCCGGCGGCGCGCCGCCCTGGCCACGGCCGCCACCGCCGTGGTCGCGCTGACCGTCATCTGCGGGACGGTGCAATACGTGCACCACGTGCTCAGCTATGCGGAATTGGCGCCCGAAATCACGTTGCGGCCCGACTCCCTCGACCCGGAAAGCGTGCTGCTCCGGTATCGGCCGCTCCGGGCGGGGCGGTTGGCCTTCCGCCGGACCGGGGCCGGGCGCGAAACCGAATTGCTCGACGAGGTGGCGCGCGAGGCGGTCGGGCAGGAGCAGGTCGTGCTGTGGCGGGCCGAGGGCCTCGCCGACGGCGAACGCATTGGGGTGCGCTATCGCAACGGATGGCGGCTGACCACGTACGAGATCACCGTCACACGCCGCAAGGGAGGCGGATAGCCTACCGCTAACTGTTGAAAGATGGGCCAGTCCCCGGCCGGCCCGTGAACAGTTAGGACTCCCGGCGTGTTGACCTTTGGGGCCATTGTGCCATAATGACGAAAAGAGGAGGCTCCCTAACTGAGGCTTTTCGATGAGCGACTTACTGGTCCTGCTCGGGATGCAACAGGCGCCGATCTGTGAATCGCTGCGCGAGAAGCTGGCGCCGGGCATCTGCCCGACGCTGGCGAAGACCGAGTGGGGACAGCCCGACGCCATATTCGCCGTGCTGAAGACCTGTTGCGTGCAGAACAGCGATGCCCGGGCCGCCCAGTGGGCGAAAGACCTGCGGGCCGAGCTGCCACCCGGCGCAGTACCGCGCACGGAAGTGCTGACGGCGTTGAACTGGCTCGAATGGGCGGTCCGCCTGGCCGTGGTTCGCTCGGTCCAGCAGAAACGGAGTATGCTGGCGGCCCTGGAAACGCTGGCCGGGGCCGTCGATTGGCTCCGCCGCGCGTACTTCGCCCCGCGGCCCGGGGAACTGCCCACCGACCAGCCAGGCCCGGAGGATTTCGCCGCCTTCGTCGAGGGGACGGCCCCGATGATTTGTTTCGCGAGCATGCAAGGGCGGCCGTTTTACCTGAATCGGGCGGGGCGGCGGATGGTGGGGCTCGCCGAGGACGCCGCGCTGGACCCCGCCGCCCTCCATCGCTTCTACACCGATGCCTCCTGGCGGCAGTTGCGCGACGTGGCCATGCCCGCCGTGCGGGAACGCGGCGCCTGGGAAGGCCGCAGCCGGCTCCGCAACGTCGAATCGGGCCGAACGCTCGACGTGCACACCACCGTGTACCTCGTCAAGCGGGCGGCAAGCGGCAAACCGCCGGCGCTGGCGATCGTCCACCGCGACGACACCCGCCAGGTACGACTCGAGGAGGAGCTGGCCGAGGTCCGCGCCCGAAAAAACGCCATCCTCGAATCCTCCCTCGACCCGATCATCACCATCAACCACGAGGGGGTCATCACCGAGTTCAACCGCGCCGCCGAGCAGACCTTCGGCTACCAGCGCCACGAAGTCTTGGGCACGAAGCCCTCCGAGGTGCTCTTTCCCCCCACGAAGAGCGAGGGGCACCAGAACCGGATCGACCGGTACCTCGACGTGGGGGAGGGGTCCATGCTGGGCCGGCGGACCGAAGTGACCGCCGTGCGCCGGAGCGGTGAGACCTTTCCCGCCGAAATGGCCATGACTATCAGCGAGGAGCGCGGCGCGCCGGTGATGACCTTTTTTGTCCGCGACATCGGCCTCCGCAAGAAGGCCGAGCAGCAGCAAGCCCTGTACGCCGCGGAACTCGAACGCTCGAACCGCGAACTCGAACAGTTCGCCTACGTGGCCTCGCACGACTTGCAGGAGCCGCTGCGCAAAATACGCACCTTCGGCGACCGGCTCGAGATGAAATGCGGCGAACGGCTCGATGAAACCGGCCGGTACTGCGTGGCCCGAATGCAGGATGCGGCCGGCCGGATGCAGCGGCTCATTGACGGGCTGCTGACCCTCTCGCGCGTGACCACCCGCGGGCAGCAGTTCGAGCCCGTCGACCTCGAGACGGTTGCCCGCGAAGTCATCGCCGACCTCGAGGTCCAAATCGAGCAGGTCGAGGGCCGCGTGGAGCTGGGCAAGCTGCCGACCATCCAGGCCGACCCGCTGCAGATGCAGCAGCTCTTCCAGAACCTGATCGGCAACGCGCTGAAGTTCCGGCGCATCGAGGAGCCCCCGCTGGTGAAGGTCCACGGCCGGTTCCAGCACGGGCGCGACGAGCGCCGGCGGGGCGCCGCCTCGGAGGAGAAATGCCTCATTTACGTGGAAGACAACGGAATCGGCATCGACCAGAAGTACGGCGAACGCATTTTCGACGTCTTCCAGCGCCTCCATCCGCGCGATATGTACGAAGGCACCGGCGTGGGGCTGGCCATCTGCCGCAAGATTGCCGAACGCCACGGCGGAACAATTCACGTAAAGAGCACGCCGGGTAAGGGAGCCACTTTCGAGGTGGTGCTGCCGGTCATGCATCGCACGAAGGCCGGGTGAACCGATGCCGGACGATTCTCGAATACGCACCATCCTGATGGTCGATGACGACCCCGACGACTGCACGCTGGTGCGCGACGCCATGCTGGAGATCGGGGCCGTGCACGACCTGCGGTTCGCCTGCGACGGCGAGGAACTGTTCGAATACCTCGAGCGGCGGGGCAGGTTCGCCGGCCCCGACATGGCGCCGCGGCCCGACCTCATCCTGCTCGACCTGCAAATGCCCCGCAAGAACGGCCGCGAATCGCTGCGGCAGTTGAAGGCCGACCCGGCCTGGCGGCCCATCCCCGTGGTCGTGCTGACCACCTCGAGCGCCGCGGCCGACGTGAACTACGCCTACGAAATGGGCGTCAACACCTATGTACCCAAACCGCCCACGTTCCGGACCCTGGTCGAGGCCGTCCGGCTTCTGACCCAATACTGGTTCGAATTGGCCCAAACGCCCAAGACCCACTGACATGCAATCCACCGGCGTACGCATCCTGCTCGTTGAAGACGATCCCGACGACGTTTGGGTCCTGCGCAATCTCCTGTCGGACCGCTGGGACGGGCCGTACGACCTGGTCCACGTCGAGCTGCTCTCGGCGGCCCTCGAATTGTGCGCCCGCCGCCCCTTCGACGTCATCCTGCTCGACCTCGCCCTGCCCGACAGCCAGGGCCTGGAAACCTTCTTCGCCATGCACAGCCAGGTGGACGACATGCCCATTGTGGTTCTGTCGGGCTACAGCGACGAATCGGCCGCCATGAAGGAGGTGCAGGCCGGGGCCCAGGACTACCTGGTCAAGGGCCAGGTCGA
>SKJM01000756.1 GCA_007122045.1 Planctomycetales bacterium
CGCGCACCGCCTCCTCGCCGATGTCGTCGCAAATCACGTCGAGCATGTGCCGCACCTGGACCTCCCCCGGACGGTAGTGCAAACCCCCGGCGGCCAGGGCCTCGTTCACCTTGGCGCCCAGGTCGGGGTGATCGGCCATGAGGTGATCGGTCTTCTTCAGGTTCAGGTAGCAGGCCGCGCAGGGGGCCATAAGCTGCTCGGTCTTGCCGTCGACCAGGGCCAGGTTCCGAGCGATCACGGCACAAGCGGTCAACTCGTCCTGGCTGAAGTACTCGGTTGCCCCGCAGCAGTTCCAATCGTCGATTTCCACCAGCTCGGCGTGCAGCATCTCGGCCACCGCGCGGACCGAATGGTCGTACGCCGCGGCGTTGCATTCCAGCGAGCAACCGGGATAGTAGGCGTATTTCACTTCTGTCCCCCAAGTTCCTTGGCTTTGTGAATGATGGCCCGAAGCTGATCCAACTGCCGAATCTTCGTCGGCCGCAGCGCCATGCGCCCGCGGGTGAACATCGAAAGCCCCATGGGGCCCATCTTCAGGGCGCTCAGCGGGCGGTTCAGCAACACGTAGCCGGTCGCCAGGCCGAACTCGAAGCTGCGCCCGTACTTGTCGACGAAATCGGTGAACGTCTTGGCCAGGGCCGGGGCGTCGGTGTCGCGATATTTGCGTTCGGCGATCGACATCCGCTTCAGCGTATACATCAGGTCGGTGATGGGGATTTTTTGCGGGCAGCGGGTCGTGCAGAAATAGCACGACACGCAGGCCCACATCGTGTTCGCCGCGAGCACCTCGTCACGCTCGTCCGCGTTGATCATGGCGATCAGCGTGCGGGGCGTATGCTCCATGTCGCCCCCGCTGGGGCACGAGCCCCCGCAGCTTCCGCACTGGAGGCAGTGGACAAGCCGCTCTCCGTCCGGCGTACTGTCGATGACCTGCTTCAAAAAGGTTCCGTTCTCTCGGGCAATACCGGTTGCCATGCTTTGTCCTCTAGTGTGGGTTGCGTGCCGGGTACGATGGAACCTCAGGCGCACAGCGTTTTCGCATGCCTAGCCAGCAACTGGCGTGCCGAACAGTACGTTCCGACCCGGAATTCGAGCTAAGGTCATTCATACAAAGGGTTTACGTTGACCCTACGTCTGCCGACCCGGGTCGAACCGCCCCATTGAAACCGCAGATTCCCGTGCCCACCCACGGATTTCTGCGCCCCCCGCGAGTGACGTCGCACGCACCGCCGTGGTTTACCGAAGTGGCAACGAATAATCCCGGCAGGATACCTGCAAGTATCCGGCTCCCAGCAACGGAAGAGCCGCCGCAACTCACTCCCTATCCAACCCTGCCAGAATGCGGGCCGCTTCCTCCTCGAAGGGGAAGGAGGCGTAGTGGCCGAGCTGGCGGCGTTCGATCCTCAGCCGGGCCTCGGTGGCGTCCGTGTCGGCGGCGGCGATGCAGCGGTCGAAATCGGCAATCACCTTCCGCACGGTCGCACGGCCCTGCTCGAAGGCCTCCCGTGCATCGACCCCATGCCTGGCCACGGCCGCGTCGAGCCGGTCGAGGGTCTCGGCGGGAACTTGCCAGGCGTCGGGCACCGCCCGGGCGGCGAACTCGCCCAGCCGGCCCGCCCACGTGAACAGGCCCAGCGTGTGCGCATCGTACGTCTTGCCATCCTCCGGCGCCGGAATGCGCCCGGCAAGCTCCGCCAACTGCATCACGCCGGCCGGGTAGCGCCGCAGGTCGAATTGCATCCACGCGATCCCCTGCAACGGCAGCAGCAGGTCGGGGTGTTCGAGGCTCAATTCCTCGAAGTGCGGCACCGTGTCGTTCCGATCGCGGGCTTTCAGCAGCAGCAGGCCGTACAGCAGCCGCGGTTCCAGTTCCTTGCCGGCCAGCTCCCGCGCGACGGCGTAGTCGGGATCGATGGTTTCCCGGTTCGGCTGGGCGGCGCGCAGGTGCATGGCCAGCCGGCGGATGGCCGTCTTGGCCTCCTCGCTCAGGCGGGGGGGCGGTCGTCGGGCAGCACGAGGTGCGGCGTTTGCGCGGCGGAGAGGCGCTGGGCCTCGCGCGGCATCGCCTCGCTCAGGTACGTGTACAGCTCGGTCGGCTCGATGCGCCCGTCGCGGTTGCGGTCGGCCGCGCCGGCGTAGGCCGCGGCCAGCATCGTGGCGAACAGCCCCCGCTCGCCGCCCTCCAGCGTGACCGTGCGCTCGCCTTCGCCGGTTCCGGCCACGGCGGTGACGGTGCGCAGGGGTGAGCGGCCGGCACGGGATAGCTCAGCGGCGAGAGGCGCCGGTCGTCGAACTGCTGGTTCGCTACCAAAAGGGCAAAGCGGCGTTCGTCGGCCGGCCGGCGGGCGACCAGGGCGATGGGCTCCGGGCTGGCCGCGCCGGGATCGTCGTGGGTGATGTCCACCTCGTCGCCGCGGCGCAGGTCGGCCAGCTCGGCCGGCTCGCCCGCCAGGGTGACCTCGCACCGCGGGCCGATACGGAAGCTTGCCGGCCGGGCCGCGCGCTCCACGCGCACGTCGATCGTGCCGGCGTCGACGTGCACCTGCTCGATCACCCCGCCGGTGCCCAGCACGCGGTAGGCGTCGATGCGCACGGCGCGGGTATCGTGGGCCACGGTGGCCCGGTCGCCCGGCTGCAAATCGGCCGGGCGCAGCAGCTTCTCGCCGAGCACACGGCGGCCGTTGAGCGTCACCTCGACCCTCTCGGCCAGGGGCAGGCGCACCAGCATGGGCGAATCGGGCGGGACCGGAGGCCAGCACCACCTCCCCCGGCTCAGCATGCAGTTCGCGAATCACGCCCTCGGTTTCCACCACCCGCAGCACGGCCAGTTCGGTGGCCACGCGGCCGGTGGGCGTGCCCTTGTGGCGGGCGGTCATGCAGTCGCTCACCTGGAGGTCGGCCAGGACAACCGGCCGGCCGTCGCGCTCACGTTGGCCGTTGAACACGATGGGCAAGTCCTTCGGAACGTAGATGGTCCACTCCTTGCCCTTCTCGTCGCCTTCGGTAACGGCCAGGATGAACGCGGCCTTCTCGGGCTTCACCTCGGCCACGAGGCCCACGTGGCCCACGGGGCGCGTCGCGCGAACCTCCTTGATCCGCCGGCCCGACTCGTCGCGGAACTCGCTCACCTCCACTTCGTCGCCCGGGGCCAGGTCGCGCAGGTTCATCTCCCGGTCGTTGAGGAAGAAGCGGTCGCCGGGACGCAAGTCGACCTCCTCGACGCTGCCGTCGCGGGCGGCCTCGAGCACCAGCCGCCGCTCGCCTTCGAGCACGGTGCGCACCACGCCGCGCACCGGCTCCGGCGGCGGCGGGGGCGGCTCCTCCTCGCCGCCGGAAAACAGCATGGCCACCGACAACATCAGTGAAAACGCCAACGCCGCAATCGCGCCGATCCGCGTGAGCTTCTTCTTCCGTGCCGCCGCCTCGCGCGCGGCCCGACCCTCGGGATCGTCCTGCACCGGGGGCGGCGCCGCCCCCATGCCGCCCGGGCGAAGGTCGCGCAGCACGTCGTCGGCCGAGGAGCGCCGATGAACGCCTCCAGTTCTACCCGCTGCGACTGCCGATCCAAGTAAACTCACTTCAGCGCGGCCGCCGCCAGCCCCAGGACGACGGCTGTCACCAGCCCCTGTAACCCTTTCATGTGGCAATCTTCATGTTTCGGCGAGCGGTCGACCGTCATATACCCAGGGTCGACATTCCCGCGCGGCAATCCGAGCAGGGTGATGTGGTCCCCACCATCCTGGGCACCCCGCCATCGTGAGTATCGCGCGGCCGCCTTCCATACCATATAACATCACCACGCCGGGAGCGGTTCCGGCAACCGGCAAAACACCCCCGGCGATATTCCGGGCCGATTCGGCTAGAATGGAACGAGCGAGGCGAGCGGCAGGGGCGTTCACCGGGAGGAGGAGGATTCCTGACCGGCGGCAGCGTACCGGCCGAAGGGGGCGGTTTCCCTATCAGCGGTGACGCGACGCTCCTGACACTCGCCCAAACACGGGCTTTCGACCAACCCAGGAGGGAATCATGGAACCAAGTGATACGTTGCGGCAGCAGTTACACGACTCGTTCAAGAATCGGGCGATGATCTACGCCCTCCTCTACGACGAGTTGTGCGAGGAATGCGGTCCGGATCGGGCCGAAGAGGTCATGGGCCGCGCGATCTACCGGCGCGGGCAGCAAAAGGGCGCCAAGTACGCCCCCTTCGCGCCGGCGGATCTGAAGGGCCTCAAAGAGGCGTTCCTCGGGGGAACTCCCGACCAAGGGCGGATGTTCCGGCCCGAGGTGATCCGCGACGACGAACAGGGCCTCGACATCAAGTTCCACGGATGCCCCCTGAAGGAGGCATGGCTCGAAGCCGGCTTTCCCGAGGAAAAGGTCGCCACGCTCTGCCGCATCGCCGCGCGGGTCGACAACGGCACGTTCGAGTCGGCCGGATTCCAATTCCACGCCGACACCTACCAGCCCGGCGGCGACGGCTGCTGCTACTTGCATATCCGACCGGGTTGAACCGCAGGCTCGGGGGTGGCAAAGGAAGCCTTATTGGCACGTGCTTCGGTGCATTCGCGGTTGCGACGCGCCCGAGCGCGTTTCCATCCTCATCGAGTTCCAACTCATGCCCTGTGAGCAGGAGGCCTAATGAACTGCTTGCGCACAACCCGTTGGAGTTCACGCTTCAGCGTGCGACCTGCCCAACTCGACCGGATGGCAACGCCGAAGTTATCGCTCGTGCGCGGCCAGGCTGTCGCGGCCGCCGGCTTGAAGTACGTATCCGGCCGCAACCAGGGCAGGCCGTGCGTCGCGCTCGCGCTGATGCTCCTTACCGCCCTGTTCGTGCCGGGCTGCGGCCGGGACGGCCGGCCGCAGCTGGGCCGTGTGCAAGGCGTGGTGACGCTCGACAGCGAACCGCTGGCGGGCGCGCTGGTGGTGTTCGAGCCGGTCGAGCCGGCCCGGCCGTCGCGAGGCGTGACCGATGCGGCAGGCCGCTACACGTTGACCTACCTGCGCGACATCGAAGGCGCGGTGATCGGTGCCCACGAGGTGAAGATCACAACCGCCGGCGAGGAATTGCCTCACGAACGCGTTCCCGCCCGCTACAACCAAGCCACCACGCTCACCACCGAGGTGGACCGCGGCCGCAACGAGCGCAATTTTGAGTTGACATCACGATGAGGAACGGTAGGCAGCGCGCCCCCACCCGGCCGCTACCGCGTCCGACCTCCCTCGCCGGGGGGGGTGCTTCACCCTCCCGCTTGCGGGAGGGTCGGGCTCTGAGGCCCGGGCAGGGCCGGGTATCGAGAGAGTAAGGAGCCACACAGCCCTCATACACCTACCCTCCAGGAGCAACCATGACC
>SKJM01000556.1 GCA_007122045.1 Planctomycetales bacterium
GCTTGCCGCGGACGGCTTCGTTGGCATTCGCGTCCGACTTGCTTGAAACTCCGGATGTCGAGTTGTTCTGGGTAGACGAACGGCTACACAGAGACGCCATGTCGCTTCTGCAGAGACGGCGCGACAAGAGCTACTCGCTGTGCGACGCGGTGAGTTTTGTCGTGATGCACCGTACAGGCATCCGTGACGCCCTCACGACGGATCGGCATTTCGAGCAGGAGGGGTTCCGCAGACTGGTGAAGCCGGCCACGCCCAAGTAGGCTTCGTGCGAGCCGGCCGGACTGCGTGCCTCACATTGGGGGATTCTCCGATGAGAACGGTCGACGCCAAGGATTTCGATAGGTGGATCGCGCGGAGGAAAGCCGAGTCGCTGAACGCATTCTTGCAACGCTGGGAGGCGCGCGAACGGAGGCGCCGCAAGATCGCCATGTCTGAAATCGTCGCACAACGCGACGAACGCTCTCGATACTATGAGAACGCGGTGAAATGGCTTGGGACGGTCGGCCCCACCAATTAAGGGCCGAACCGGCGGCGGCACTCACGTTGTACGAATTGGGCGGTCCGGCGGAAGAGGCATTGCCGGCGCTGATCGACGTGCTCGAACGTCGGGCCAACGGTTCCTATCACTGGGTGTTTCGGGCTGTGGACGAAATGGAGGGTGACGCACGGCCCATGATTCCGCCGATGTCCGACGTGTTGCTGGACGAGAATACGAGCCCGGAATACCGTATTGCGTTTGCCGAGGCGCTTGCCAAGATCGATCCGGAATCGGCCGAGGTAACCGCCGCTCTGACCGAAGCCGCCGACAACGATTCTTCGCACCGCGTGCGAGGCAGAGCGATCGAGTTGTTGGAGTCGCGTCCCGATGCGTTTCCCCCGCGGGCGTCCATCGACGAGGCGCTGCGCGCGTTGGAACGCTCGAAGCACGACACGGCCGAGCGCCGGCGTGCCGTCGAAACGTTACGGCAAAGAGGCGGCGAGGCAGCGATTCCGCTGGCTGAGTGGCTCCTGGCCCATCGAAGTGCCCTCAGCAGTCCTGCCGGGCACGCGAGGAGTGTTCTGGCGGAACTGGGTCCTGCCGCCCGACCGGCCGTGCCGGTGCTCGCCGAGGCGGCCGCCGATCCGTCTCATGACGGCTCGTCGGCCGCCGTTAGGGCGATGGAAGCCCTGGGCCCCGTTGCCCGCGACGCCGTTCCGGCGCTGTTCCCGGAGATGGAAACATCGCGGCACCGGCAAAATGCCCTGAAGGCGGTCGACCCGGCGGCGTATGTCGCATGGCGGCACAATCCGACGCCGGCGCGCATTATCCTGGGCGGGGCCCTGGCCGTGCTGCTGGGCGTGGTCATTCGCCGCAGCCGGTCAGGCAGCGCGCCGGGTGGCGCTGGCAACGCGGAAGGTGAGGCGGCGCCTGTTGGCCGCCTGGAGTAATCGGCACGGGCCGTCTCCACACCGCCTCGACCCCGACCTGCCGAGACGGTATACTTAAAGCTTGTGGGTAGTGAAGTCGGCACCCCTCCGGCGGGCTTCGAGCCGTGGGAACCGCGAGGCGGGCAAGCCTCGAAACCGCTCCCGGCGGCACGGAGTCCGGTAGGCTCGTTGCGGTGCCCCAATCGGAGGGATTGGCTAGCTATCCAACAAAACGGCATTCCGGGCCCCACGGTAGGCTGAACATTCCTGGCTACGCCGTAGGATGGACATTCCTGTCCGTCTTGTGCCCGACGGACAGGAATGTCCATCCTACCGCTGAACTACGATGCGCGGCCCGCGAATACCCGCCGGCGCCGCCTCCATGGAAGAAATGAGGAAAAGACAATGGCTCGTAAAATACTGAATCGCAAAGAGTTGCGCGCAGAGAGCGAGGCGGCCGAACGGGCCGCGGCCGAGACCCCTGCGGCCGAGACCCCTGCGGCCGAGGGCGCCGCGGTCCAGACCGCCAAACGGAAACCGGCGAAACGCAAGAGCCGGGCAAAAGTAGTCAAAGAAGTCCGCCTGAAGGCGTTTTGGGGGGTATTCAACCAGTCGCTGCGAAGGGTGGCGTTGTTCGAGTACGCCCAGCGAAATGAAGCCGATACCAAGGCCAAGGACCTGACCGCATCGCAAAAAACACCCCACTTTGTGCAGCTTGTCAAAGAAGTAATGGAAGAGTAGTGCCGTCCGATTGGAATGGCACCGAACAGAACGGGAGGGCAAACCATGCGAACGCTAATGTGGGTTTGGGCATCGCTTGTCGTGGTCGCGGGCGTCGTCGGGTGCGGGGCGCCGGAGGACCGCCGCGACGCATCGCGAACGGGAACGCCCGGCGCCCGGCAGATCGACACCAAGAACCTGCCCAAGCTGGGCAATCCGATGGCGCCGCTCGACGAGGGCCGCCTGGAGGTGGCGCCGCCGGAGAACTGGCACGTGCCGCCCCGCCGGCCCCGATGGCTGGCCCGGTTCCAGGCCGACTCGGGCAGCCCGTACCCGATGATCTTCGTGACGGCCGAGGATGCCGATGCCGTCTTCCACGTGACGCGCGACAACCTCGGGGAATTCGCCGCCGCGGTCCGCAACGAACTGCTCGCCGATCCCGGCACCCAGCGCCTTGCCGCCGACTTGCAGCCGGTGGTGGTGGGCGGCTTCCGGGGCACCCTATACCGGAGGTGGGGCAAGAGCGACGGCCGGGTGATGGAACGATGGATGCTCGAAACCGTGGCCAACGGCCGGCGGTACACCCTCGAATTGCGGTCCCGCGAAGGACTGGCCGAGGAGTACCTGCCGCATCTTTACGCCGTGGCCTCGGGACTGCAATTCATCGAAGCGGAAGACGCCGCCCTGACGGCCATTGAGGAAGCACCGGACGAAATCACCGAGCAGGACCCGGCCCAAGCGGATGAAGACCACGATGAGGAAGCAGACGATGTCGACGCCCCGTGAGCCGGGAAGACGCGCGCCATGAACGAGTTCCAACCGGGGCAGACCGTCGGGATCGACCTGGGGACCACCTTTTCGGCCATCGCTCGGATTGACGATGAAGGCAATCCGATAACCGTGCAGAACGAGGACGACGCCGAAGAGACGCCCAGCCTCGTGCTGTTGGTGGGCGAGGGGAAGATCGTGGTCGGCCCGAACCGCACGCGCGCGGCCATGGAAAGCCCGGTAAACGTCGTCGAACGGATCAAGCGGCACATGGGCGAGGCCGACTTCGAGCGCAGCCTGGAGGGCCGGGCGATCACGCCCGAGTTCCTCTCGGCCATGATCCTCAAGAAGCTCCGCCAGGATGCCGAGCGGCGGATCGGCAAGATCGGCAACGCGGTGGTCACCGTGCCCTACTACTTCAACGACGCCCGGCGGAAGGCCACCGAAGACGCCGGGCGGATCGCCGGCCTGAACGTGGTCGACATCATCAACGAGCCGACCGCCGCCACGCTCACCTACGCCTGGAGCCGCGGGGAATTGGGCCGCGGCGAGGCGCCCGGCCAACCCCCGCGCACCGCCCTGGTGTACGACCTGGGCGGCGGCACCTTCGACGTGACCGTGGTCCGCTACACGCCCATGCACTTCCGCGTTCTGGCCACCGACGGCGACGTGCAGCTTGGCGGCGTCGACTGGAACGACCGACTGCTGGACCACGTGGCCGAAGAGTTCAAGGCCCGCCACGGCGCCGACCCCCGCGAGTCGGCCGACGCCGTCCAGGTGCTGCGCAACGACTGCGACCAGGCCAAGCTCGAGCTTTCCGAAAAGACGCAGACCACCATCACCCACCGCCACCGGGGCAAGGGCGTTTCGATGACCATCACGCGCGAGCAGTTCGAGCAGCTCACCGCCGACCTGCTCCAGCGCACGGCCGACACCACCGAACTGGTGCTCGAGCAGGCCAAGGTCAAGGCCGACCAACTCGACGCGGTCGTGCTGGTCGGCGGCTCCACCCTGATGCCGCAGGTGCCGGCGATGCTGGAGTCGCTGCTCGGGCAGAAGCCGTATACGGACATCTCGCCGCACACGGCCGTGGCCCAGGGCGCGGCCATCCACGCGGCCATCCTGGAGGCCAAGCACCGGGGCGAGACGAGCCAGTTGGCCGAAAAGGTCCGAAAGATGCTCGAAGCCGTTCAGCAGGACAACGTCAACTCGCACGGCCTCGGCGTGCTGGCCGCGTGCCCGAAAACGGGCAAGGACCGGAACCACGTGATGATCGCCCGCAATACGACCTTGCCCGTCGAGGTCAAGAAAACGTTCGTTACCCGCAAGGCCAACCAGGAGCGCGTGAGCATTCAGGTGATCGAGGGCGATGCGCCGGACCCGCGGGCGTGCTCCCTGCTGGGCAAGTGCCGCATCACCGATCTGCCGGAGAACCTGCCCAAGGGCTCGCCGATCGAAGTGACGTACGCCTTCGATGCTTCGGGGCGCATCGTGGTTGCCGCGCGCGAGGTGTCGGGCGGCAACGAGGCAACGATCGAGATCGAGCGGCGCGGCGGCCTCAACGAGCGCCAGGTGGACACCTACACGAAACTCGCCCAGAAATACACCGTCGAGTAGACCCGTTCCACGACCGTTCACGGGGGACGGTCCCAATTTTCGAGGCGGAGCACGTATTCCTCCTGGAGCACGCTATTTTGCCGCGAAAATGGGACTTTCCCCTTCGGCCGGTCCGTTCCTTTCCCACGTTCCCGTCATGGCAGGTGAGTTCGACGTTTACCGCGAGTGGCTCGGCATCCGCGAGCCGGACCGGCCGCCCACGCATTACCAGTTGCTGCGCGTTCCCCGCTTCTGCGACGACCCCGGACGCATCCGCGAGCACTATCGCAAGATGAACGCCCACGTGCGCAAGTTCGCCACGGGCGACTACGCGCGACAGTCGCAGGCGCTGCTCAACGAGCTGGCCAAGGCCATGCTCACGCTGACCGACGCCGCGCGGAAGCGCGAGTACGACGCCGCCCTGGGTCGCGAAGACACGGCCGAGGGCCGCCGCCGCACCGTCGAGGAGATCCTGCTGGCCCGCAAGGTGATCGACCAGGCCCAGCTCGGCAAGGCCCGCTCCTACGCGAACGCCGTCGGGCTGGAGATTCGCGACGCGCTGGTGCAGCAGAAGATGGCGGCGCCCGAGGTGGTGATGCAGGCGTACGCGGAATCGGTGGGCCTGCCGTACGTCGAGTTGGCTGACCTGGGCATCGCCGACGACCTGGTGCCGAAGGTGCCGCCGGCCTTGGGCCGCAGCCATTCGTGCGTTCCCGTGATGGTCGACGAAGGCCAGGCGGTGGTGGCCGCTCCGCACCTGCTCGCGCCCGACGTGGAAGACGAGCTGCGCCTGCGGTTCGATATGCCGGTGCGTACGGTCCTGTGCACGGCGGGCAGCATCAACGCGGTGCTCGACAA
>SKJM01000063.1 GCA_007122045.1 Planctomycetales bacterium
ACGTGCGCCCCGCGCGAGGCCATCATGCCGTCGGTGAACACCTTCCGGCCGACGGGTACGGCCATGCGGTCGAGCGACTCGCTCAGCGCGCTGACGAGCACCGGTTTCCAGAACAGCTCGATGGCCCGATCCGTCTGCCCCTGCCAGCGGAGCCACGTGGCCATCACCTGCTCGCGTTCGTTCGCCGGGAGCGGGCGGGCGAGCCGGGCCACCGTCCGGCCGACGTTGATGCGGTCGTCCACCGAGAGGAACCGCAGACGCCAGAACGCGGGCGCCAGGTGCAGCGGCGCGGGCAACCACCGGCTGGGGGCGAACCGGTGCCGCCGGCCGTCGGGACCGATGAAGTTCAACGCGCGGTGCCGCGCGAAGGCGCCGCCGAAGCCCAGCCGCCGGCAGAAGTCGGCCAGGTTCGTGCAGCAGCCGAGCGAGACGTGCGGGCAACGGTCGATCCAGCCGCCCCACTCGGGGTCGTGGAACGAGCTCGCCCGGCCGCCGAGATGCTTGCGGCGTTCGAACAGTTCGACCCGGCAGCCGCGCTCCGCCAGCGCCGCCGCGGCGGCCATTCCGGCCAGCCCGCCGCCAATGATGCCGACGCTGGGAGTCTCGCGCAATTCAGCCACGGCCAGGTCCATAACCTCCGAGCAGCCATCGCAGGGCGAGGCGGGCTTTCGCCGGCGCGCCCAGGGTGACGCGCCGGTGCAATACGGCCTCGGGCCGGCGGGCAATCGCGTCGAGCAGCGCCCCATACCGGTCGATCATCGCGCCGCACGCGCGCCGGCCGCCGGGGTCGAGCCACTCCACGACCGGCGCTGCCTCGCGGTAGTAGCGCCGCGCCCGGGCAATTTGGCCCGCCATGAGGCGTTCGAAGCGGGCGTCGGCCACCGCGGCGCGGAGGTCGGCTTCGGTGTAGTCGTGCTGCCGCAGGTCGTCCTGGGGCAGGTAGATGCGGTCGCGGGCGAGGTCCTCCTTCACGTCGCGGAGGATGTTCGTAAGCTGCAAGGCGATCCCGCACTTTTCGGCCGGCTCGAACACCTCGGCGCCGCGGAAACCCCAGATGCGCACGCACGCCAACCCGACCGACGAGGCCACGCGCCGGCAGTACCCTTCCAACTCGTCGAACGTTTCGTAGCGGTTCCGGTCGAGGTCCATGGCCGCGCCGTCGAGCATCGCGTGGAAGTGCTCCGGCGGAATGGCGAACCGTCCGGCCGTATCGACCAGGGCCGGCAGCACGCACGCGGGTTCGGGGCGATGGTCGGGCGGGCCTTCCGCCGCGGCGCCGCCCCGCCCCACTTCGCCGAGCGCCTCCTCCACGGCGCGCCGCCAGGAAGCCAACCGGCGGCGGCGGTCCTCGAGCGGCGCGGCGCCGTCGGCGATGTCGTCGGTCAGGCGGGCAAAGGCGTACAGCGCGTCCATGGCCCGGCGCCGGGCGCCGGAAAGCGCCAAGAACCCCGCGGAGAAGCTCGACCGGGCCCGGCGGCTGATCCGGCGGCAGGCGGCATAGCTGGCCTCGACGGTGTCGGCGGCACGGTTCATTCCCAGCCCTCGTCCGCCGGGCCGCGCGGCAGGGTCCACCAGCAGCGGGCGAACACGCGCAGCTTGTCGAGACGGGAGAGGCGCGGCCGCCCGCCCCACACGTCGTACCCCTGCCGGCGGATCGCCCCGGCCACGGCCAGCCCGCCGTGCACGAAGAGCGACACTTGCAGCCGCAGCTCGCGCGGCAAGCGGGGCACCAGTTCGGCCCCCTGCCGCAGGAACCCTTCCGCCTGATCCACCTCGGCCGCCAGCAGGCGGCGGAAGGCGTCGTTGGTGCGGCGGGCGGCAAAGTCCGATTCGCCGTAGCCGAACCGCCGGCAGTCGAACTGCGGCAGGTAGACGCGGCCGCGGTCGAAGTCGGCGGGCACGTCCTGCCAGAAGTTCACAAGCTGCAAGCCGGTGCACACGCGGTCGGCCAGCCGTTGGCGGTCGGGCGTGGCGCAGCGGCCCAAATGAAGCACGAGCCGGCCCACCGGATTGGCCGAGTAGCGGCAATAGCCCAACAGGTCGTCGAGCGTCTCGTAACGCACCACCCTTTGGTCCTGCCGGAAGGCCACCAGCAGGTCGAGCCACGGGTCGATGGGCACGGCGAACCGGCGGATGGTCTCAGCCAGGGCGACGAACACCGGATGGCGCACCTCGCCGGCATAGCACGCCCGCAACTCGCGCTCCCACCAGTCCAGCAGTGCGAGACTTCTTCGCGGGTCGCCCGATTCGTCGGCCAGGTCGTCGGCCCACCGGCAGTAGGCGTAGACGTTGGCCACGTGTTGCCGCATCCGCCGGGGCAGCAGCAGGTGCCCGACCGTGAAGTTCTCGTAATGCGTCCGCGCGAGCCGGCGGCAGTAGCGGCGCGCTGCGGCCGGCGCCGCCGGCAGGGCGGCGCCGTGGGGACCATAACGTGTCAGATCAGCGGCAGACATGGCGGGCTTCCGAAGGCCATCTGCTGGGGCATTCGCGCGGGTGGACCCCCAACCGGTCCGTTACTCCACGTGCTGGTCGGCGAACTCGATGAACCGCAGCCAGTCGTACTCCAGCACGGCATGGCCGCCGCTGCGGATGTGGTAGCCGATGCGGCTGGTGACTGGGCGGTCGACCGGCGGCATCTCCTCGGCCGCCATGCCGTCCGTGCCCAGCAGGCGGTACACCGGGTCGGCGCCTTGGGCGGCCAGGAACTCGCCGCGCGGGTCGGCCCAGCGGTCTTCCACGGCGCTGGCCACGTACACGGGCCGTGGCGCCATCAGGGCGATGAGCATGTGCTGGTCGACGGGCAAGTCGTCCTCATTGCCGTTGTACTGTTTGAAGTTGTCGCAGAACCAGTGCGGGAAGACCGTGTTGATGCGCCCGACCGTTTCGCCGAAGCGGCGCCGGCTGAGCGCCGCGCCGCCGCAGCCCGAGTTGTTCGAAATGACCAGGGCGAACCGCTCGTCCTGGGCGCCGGCCCACAGCGACGTCTTGCCCAGCCGCGAGTGGCCCATCACGGCAACCCGCCGGTGGTCGATCGCCTCGTCGGTCTCGAAGTAGTCCATCGCGCGGCTGAGCCCCCACGCCCAGGCGGCGATGGTGCGTCCCTGGTCGGGTGCGGGCTCGGTTTGGCCGGGCTCGTAGAACAGGCGGATCACCTCGTGGTCGAACCGGTCGGCCGTGTCGGGCGAAAGGTCGCCGCAGTAAACGGTGGCCAGGCCGTAGCCACGGCTGAGGATCAACTCGACCGGCCACCGCTCCGACCGGCCGCGCGAGGCCTCGGTCGCGCGGTTATCCACGATGGCGAACGGTTTGGACGGCCGCATCCACTTGTCCGACAAGCGGATGGCCGAGTCGGTGTGGATCGTGTGGTTGCCGTAGAAGTTCAGGCCGACGAACAGGGGGACAGGCCCGCCGGCGTCGTTGGGCAGGTAGATGAGAATGTCCATCGTGGGCGCGCCGTCGCCCTCGGCGAAATGGACCCGCACCTGCCGGCGCGTCGCGGTGCCGCCCAGCGCGTCGCCGGCCCGGTCGAACACCTCGAACCGCAGCTTCGGAGGGGCCGGAAGCGGCTTGCCGTACACGTGCTCCTCGAACAGCCACAATATCTCCGGCCGCCGCTCGCGGCGCCACATCTCGGCGGTGGTCACGGGGCGCCCGTCCTGCATCACGAGCGGGTCGGGCAGGGTGTAGTCGGGCACCTTGTTCTCGTCGTAGTTCGGCTGGCCGGTGGCCGGCCCGGCACGCAGGCCGGCAAGGACGGTTGCGGCCGTCAACACACAAAGCAATCGGGCGATGTTCATCGTGGCGCCTCCGGACGTGGGAGTGGTGGGATGCCGGATGGTTCCGCCATCGTTCCCATTCTCGCCCGGGCGCCGTGCCGGTGCAAGTGCGGGCGGCTCCACGGGGCACGCGGGCCGATTGCCGGAGCCCGGCACTGCGAGAATGCAACTCTCCCCCTCGGCCGGTAAGGGCCCAGCCCGTGAACGGTCACTCGTCCGCGCTATGGGGCCTCGGGCAGCGGGCCGAAGCGGGCCTCCAGCAATTCCTTGAGGGCGGGACCGTGGGCCCGCGTCGATACCACCTTGCCGTCGTCGCCCACCAGGATCATCAGCGGGATGCCCATCACGCCGTAGTAGTCGGCCGTGGGATTGCGCTGCTCGTCTTCGAAGAGGATGGGCCAGGGGAGTTCGCGCTCTTCCACGAACGCTTCGAGCGCCGCCCGGACCTTGTCGAGGCTGATGCCGACAATCTCGAACCCCTCCTCGTGATACGCCTCGTAAAGCCGTTTGAGCGTGGGGATTTCGCCCACGCACGGACCGCACCACGTCGCCCAGAAGCTGACCAGGACCGTCTTGCCGGCGTAGTCCGACCAGTCGAACGGCTCGCCGTCGAGGGTGGTGCCCTGCACTTCCATCGGTTCGCCCACCAGCGTGAGACGCCGGATGACGCCTTCCAGCGACTTTGCAACCGGCTGAAGCCGCGGATCGTCGCTATCGGCCGTCAACCGCGCAAGCTTCCGGTACACCTCCAAGGCCAACTCGCCGTTTCCGGTCATCTCGGCCATTTGGGCGGCCATCATTCCGAGCTGCACGTCGGGAGCGGCGAAGGGCCCGGCTTCGAGGAACTCGGCCACCTCCTCGATGACCGGCACGGCGTCCTCGCGCGGCCCACGCATCGCCGCACGCAGTTGGCCAACCAACAGGGAGCCCCGCATCTGCCGGGCGAGCCGCTCGTGGCCGGCGCCGGCAAGCTTCTCGGCCCATGCCCGCAGTTGGTCCGGCTGCCCGCGCATGAGGTTCATTTTCAGTTGAACCACGGCTTCCATTTGCTCGTCGGTGGCTCCCGCGTCGAGGACGCGGTCGGCCGCTTCGTTCAAGGCGGCCAGCGACTTTTCGCGCGCCTCGGCGTCGAGCGGCGGGGTCTTCAGCAGCCCCTGGATAAACTCGATCAGCTCTTCGGGTCCACCGTCGGGCACCGCGTATCGGTCCGGCGGTGGTTCGGCCGCGGCCGGCTCCTCGGCGGGCGCACGCGCGCCGGCGAGCAGCAGGGACAGCAAAGGAAAGAATAGAACGGTCTTCTTGTGTGCCACGTAGGTACTCCAACAGGTTGCGTAAGAAATGAAAGGAGGGCGGGCTGTGCCCGCCCATAGTAAATGTGCGTAAAGAGCAGCGGCCCCTCGGGTCCAGGGGCCGAAAAACGAACCGGTCTCCCGCCGGACCGATGACGCCTGCTAAGGTTCCTGGGCTTCGGGGATGCTCACTTCCGGGGCTTCGCCGACGTCTTTGAGGAGCTGCCAGAAGGTGCTGTCGGTGGTGAGGACCAACCGGGTGCCT
>SKJM01000477.1 GCA_007122045.1 Planctomycetales bacterium
GAACTGAACGAGCTGTTCCGGTCGATCCGCGCGGGCGAGCCCGTTTGCAGCGCCGATCACATGACCCGCAGCACGCTGGTGGCCATCATGGGCCAGCTCTCCTGCTACAGCGGGCGGCAGATCACGTGGGAGGCGGCAAGCCAATCGGACTACTTCCTGCCGCCGGCCGCCGAGGAATGCACGTGGGACATGGACCCGCCCACCGAGCCGGACGAGAATGGCGTGTATCCCGTCTGCGCCGTGCCCGGGTTTACGAAGAACGTATAGCGGCGCAGCATTCCCTTTCCCGCGCTGGAGTTCACGCTTCCGCGTGCGCAGCGTTGGAGTCCCGGCTTCAGCCAGCGGGGCACGTGTTGGAGTTCGCGCCTCAGCGCATCCCGCGCTGGAATTCATGCTTCAGCGCCTTCCCCCGAAACGCGGGGCTTCCCGCCCCGCGTTTTTTTTCATTTCGCGCTTGATCCACGTCAAGGTGCACCACGCGGCTTGGGCCGATAATGGGAGGTGTTCCCTGGAATCGTGACCATTCCAGGGGACTGTCCCAATGTAACCGTATCACGGGCCGGCTGGGGACTAGTCCATTTTTCGGCCAAAACACGCTATTTTCGGGAGCGACGATGGCCGAACAATGGACCTGTCCCCTTCGCTCGCGGCAGAAGACAGCTCGCGCCGCCAACCCGAGAACGGTCCCCTGTAACCCAAGCGGAGGCAGATCATGGCCAAACGAAAGATTGTGGAAATTGACGAAGCGAAGTGCGACGGTTGCGGGCTTTGCGTGCCCGGGTGCGCCGAGGGGGCGCTGCAGATTGTCGACGGCAAGGCCAGGCTGGTCTCGGAGGTCTATTGCGACGGCCTGGGGGCCTGCCTGGGCGAATGTCCCCGCGGGGCGATCCGCATGGTCGAACGGGAAGCGCCCGACTTCGACGAGGCGGCCGTCGGGCGGCACCTTGCGGCCTTGGAAAGCCCGGCGCCCGAACCGGCACGCCCGGCGCCCATGTGCCCCGGTTCAAGGGCCCGCAGCTTCGCGTTGCCCCTGAGCGGGCGGAACCGTGCCCGGGTAAGCGTTGCTTCCGGCGCCGAGGCAACCGAAGCGGGGCCGGCCTCCGCGCTGGGCCATTGGCCGGTGCAGCTTCGGCTGATCCCGCCCGGCGCACAGTTCCTCCAGGGCGCGCACCTGCTGCTGGTGGCCGACTGCGTGCCCGTGGCCATGCCCGACTTCCAACGGCTGCTCGGCGGCCGGGCGATCGCGTTGGCCTGCCCGAAGCTCGACGATGCCCGGGAGCACACGGCCCGGCTCGCGGCGATCCTGGCCGGCTCGGAGGTGGAATCGGTCACGGTGGTTCACATGGAGGTGCCGTGCTGCAGCGGGTTGCAGGTCATCGCCCAGGCTGCCATCAACGCTTCCGAACGCCAGGTGCCGCTGAAGGACATCACCGTCTCCATCCGCGGCGAAGTGCTTGCCGAAGTCGCCGGGGCGGCAGTCTGTTGACACAGCACCGACCACTTCCGGGATTGCGTTCCGCGCAGATTATGGGATAATATTAAGGGAGGAGAATCGCCATGATCGAACTGACATTGGAACAACAGGAATCCATCGCGCGGGAGGAGGAGAAGCCGGTTCGCGCCGTCGATCCCTCCACCCGTACGAGGTACGTCCTCGTCCCTGAAGACGTATACTTCCGCATTAGCCGGCTCTTTACGGCCGATGACGATCTTTTCGTCCAAGACCTGACTCCGCACGTGATGGAGGTGTTCGGGCGCGCCGGATGGGACGATCCGGCGATGGACGTGTACAACGAATTGTGTCGACGAGAATCCCTCAAACGTGAACGCGAGGATTGGGCGTGAAATATACCGTCTTGATCGAAGAATCCGACGAGGGCTTCGCTGCATCGGTCCCAGGCCTGCCCGGCTGTCACTCGCAGGGCACGACCGAAGCCGAAGCACTTGCCAACATTACGGACGCCATCCGCGAGTATTTGGACGCGGTTGAGGAATTGGCTGCCTCCGCTGGAGCACGGCAGGTTGCGGTCGAGGTATAGCGATGCCGAAGCTGGCGGGCGTAAACCATTTAGATGCTGTTCGGGCGTTCGAGAAAGCCGGCTTCTGGATTGTCCGGCAGGGTAAACATATTGTGATGACGGACGGAACGCGGATCCTCACTGTTCCCCGGCACAACCCCGTGAACGCAATCACGATGGGCAACCTTGTCCGGGACGCGGGATTAACAAACGATCGGTTTCGGGAGCTTCTGTAAAAGCAGTTTTCCAGTTCGCTGGACTGCTCCCCGGCTGCGCAGTGCCCCTGCTACCCAATCCGCACCACAACATCGTCCCGCCCGGCTTGTTCGGCCCGGGCGTCAATTTCGAGGAAGCGGCGCAGCAGGCCGAGGTGGGTCGTGGCGTGTTGGGTAAGGGCCATGGTGCGAAACATTCCGCCGCCCGAACCGAAGTGGGCGCCGATGCCCAACGGAAGCAGCAGTTGATCGGCCAGGTGCGGGCCCACCGGTACGCCGGCTTTCAGGTAGGCGCGGGCTCCATCGAGCGCGCGCAGGGCCACGGTTTCGGCCCGAACGCCAATCTGCCCGAACGCGGCAAACACCTCGGTGAGGTTCTCGAACTGCAGCGCGATGAGCACCACGTTGCCCGGCCCGCGCGAATCGGCCACCTCCTCGATGCTGAACCGCGCTTCGTCCCAGCCGCCCTTTTGGGCGATGGTCCGGCACTCGCGCTCGGCAATGTGGCGGAGCAGGTTGGCCACCAGCGCCCGGACGTGCCGGTCCAGGAGTTCACCCCGCTCCATCAGTTCCAGCCGCGAGAGCCGCGGGGCGGGCTGAACGTGGACGGTGAACCGCCCGCCGCCGGCCGGGTAGAAACCGGGGCGGACCAACGCGGTGTCCACCGCCGGTCCCATGCGCCCGACCAGCGGCAGGTACGTCTTGGCCAGAAAATCCCACGGCGGGGCCAGCGGATTGTGCGTGCCGCCTTCCAGCGCCAAGTCCGACGGGCCTTCGGCCAACAGCAGCGCCGGCAGAACGGTTTGCAGCACCAGCGTCGTACTGCCCGCCGTACCCACATTGAACGTGTAATCGCCCGGCGTCACCCCGCGGGGCCGAAACTCCAGCCGCGAAGCCCCCGGTACCGCGCCGGTCACCTCGGCCCGGCCAATCTGCGCGGCGGCATCGACGGCCGTCAGATGCTGCCGCATCAGCCCCGGCTTCTTGCGCCGGGCGCGAATGTGCTCGATGACGAACGGCCGGCCGGTGATCAGCGAGAGGGCCAGCGACGAACGCAACACCTGCCCGCCGCCTTCCCCGCGAGAACCGTCGATGGTGAGGAGGGGTTCATTGTAACCGTTCACGGGGGACTGTCCCAATTTTCGCGGCGGAGAAGGTTTCTTTGGTGGATAACGCATTATTCGCCGCGAAAATGGGACTGTCCCCTTCGGCCGGTAAGGGGACAGGTCCATTTTTCGGGCATCGTCTTTCGGTAAGAACCGCGTCAATTGGCCGAAAAATGGACCAGTCCCCGGCCGGCCCGTGAACGGTTACGGTTCATTCATGCAAGGTCCCTGCCGATCGGGTTGGAAGGCGGCCGTCACCCCACCAGAAGCACCACCAGCCGCTTCGGCCCGTGAACGCCCAGGATGAGAATCTTCTCGATGTCGGCCGTGCGGCTCGGGCCGGTGATGATGACCACCTCGCCGCGCAGCCCGGGCTCGGACAGCTTCTCGGCAATTCCCTCCCACGCCGCGGGCAGGTGCTCGCGGAGCATGTCGGCGGTGGCCGCCACGATGCACGTTTCAGGCAGGTAGCACATCAGCCGCTCCGGCGCGGTCGGGCACAGCACCACGCAACTGCCCGTATCGGCCAGCAGCCATTGGGCCTCGACCAGTCCGGCGGGCAGTTCGGCAATGGCGGCCGGCTGCGTGTCCTCATCGGCCCAGGCGAGGCGCTCCGGGTGCAGCTTCGCCGCAACCTGCCTGCACAGCGGGCCGTCGACGGCGCCGATGACCGGCCACTGGGAGCCGTCGACCAATTCGGCCAGTTGCCGCGCCGCGTCGTCCATCGTGGGGCACCGGATCCATTCGCCCTGGACGGCTTCGAGTTCGTTGCCGAACCGCAGCGCCAGGGCGGCGGGGTCGGTCGTTGCCCGAGGCCACACCTCCGGGGCAGGTGGGCGCTCCAGGACAGGGCCCGTGGACAGGCTGGAACGTATCGCCTGCAAGATGGTATCGCGGCTGCTCATATTGCTCTCGTTGGGTGGTTTCGTCGCCCAGTCTTCCCCCGGAGCATACCGGTCGGCGGCCCGTTCCGCTACCCACCCCCCCAAACGTTGCGGGGCCTTCGATGTGTCCCTTGTGGCCTACGCGCGTTGCACGCCACTACATATTGTACCCCAGCCGTCCGGCACGCCCTACATGTTGTGCCGAAATGGCACTGTGCAATAGGCGTAGGCCACAAGGCATAGGCCTTATTTCCAGCGCAATGACAGGCTGGAAGCCTATCCCACGGGTCTTGACTCAGTCGAGCGACGGCTCGACCACCTCGCCGCGGCGCTGGGCCGGCGCGTCTTCGTAGGCGCCGAGGAACTCGCTATTGCAATCGAGCCAGGTGATGATCCGTTCCAACTCCTCCGGCGAAAGCTTCACGCCGTGGTGGCTCTCATCGAGGTACTTCATCAACGGCGCGCCCATGGCGCCGAAGTCGCCGGCGATGGTCCGCGCGCCGCCGTGGGGGCAGGTGCGGATCGACCCGTTCACCGAGTCGTAATAGAAGCCGTACTTGCCCGCCAGATTGTTGTACGACACGGTGAAGTTCCCTTCCAACTCGCCGCTGAGGTCCAGTTCGCCTTCCTTGCGGTGGCACTCGACGCAGTGCCGGTCGAGCACCGGCTGCACCAGGCGGGGGTAGTTGAACGGTTTGCTCCCCTCGGGGCCGGGTTCGAGCTGCGAGGGCGGCCGGCGCATCGCCAGCGGCATGGAGGGCAACGGCGGCGTCTGCCGGTGCTTCGGCTCGTGGCAGCCCTGGCAGCTCAGGTGCTCGCCCGGGTGAAGGTACGTGCCGCTCCGCATCGACTGGATGGCCATCCCCCGTTCGTCGAGCGCCTGGAAATAGATCTGCATGCTGTGCGGGGCCTCGAAATACGCGCTGCCGTCGGACTCGACCGGCACCGTGCCCAGCACCTGGCGGGCGTTGGTCTGGTTGGCCACGCCGATGCGGGGCTGGTTGGGCGGCGCCGTAGTCTTCGGCAGCAACTGGATCACCCGCAGCGCCTTGACCTCCGAGCCCTCGGGCCAGTCGAAGTCGCTGTCGTACACGTTCACCACCGAAA
>SKJM01000474.1 GCA_007122045.1 Planctomycetales bacterium
CTACGGCCGCATCCATTTCACCACGCCGCAGATCGAACGCATCGCCACCTTGAAAGTGGCAACCCGCATGCAGGAGGCCGAGCACACCTACACGATCCCCCATCAACTCCCCGGCGGGCGCGAGAACGTGCTCGGCGGTAGGCAACGGCCCGCGGCTGCGGCTCCGCCGAAGCTCCGCGCGGCGCAGGGGGCACCGCCGAACTCGGTCGACCGCGTCAGCGAATCCGGCGGCGACCAATGGATGGGCAGCGACGAGCGCAGCAGCATGGCCGACCTGTACCAGGTGCGGTTCGGCGATTATTTCGTGGCGATGAACACGACGGTCGAGGGCACGTACCGGGAGCGCACTTTCACGTTGGATGTGCCCCCCGGCCCGAGCGAAGCGCTCGACCTGGTCAGCGGGAAGCGGCTGGATCTGAGCGGACCTGTTCAGCTCGGCCCCCGTTCGACCGTGGTGCTGTATTTCGGGCCGTAGGGGCGTTACCAGCCGCGGTCACGTTCTTGGGCAACCGCAGGCCCCAGGCGAGGTGGAAACGCCTGCCCGCCGGCGCCTCGAGCAATGGGTCGGCGTTGTCTCTGAGGCGCGCACGGGGCGCATCGCCGAGCGCGCACAACGAGCGGTGGCCCCGCCGGCAAGCCACTTTCTCGGCTCGTTCGGAGCGAATCGGCCTGTCTCGCGCACGGCAACGACATGGCACGCCATTTGCATTCGGAGGCCGCGGCCGTTCGGCGAACTGTAAGGGCCAGAAGCCGGTGCGCGGCGGCAGTTCCAAACCAAGAGGCACGGAGCATGGAACGGCCTATTGCCTCGGCCCACTTCAGCGATGGGGTTGTGGTTACCAAAATACGTAGTCGTTCCTTTTCATCAGCCGTCAGCACTTCTTAGGAGGCGATGACCGACATGCGCAGGGCCTTTACACTCGTGGAACTCTTGGTGGTGATTGCCATCATCGGGATCCTGATTGCGCTGCTGCTGCCGGCGGTGCAAGCAGCGCGGGGAGCGGCGCGGCGCATGCAATGCAGCAATAACCTGAAGCAGATCGGACTGGCGCTGCACAACTATCACAACATGCATCGCGGATTTCCGATCGGCAACGTGCCCGATCGTTACTGGACGTTCCAAAGTATGATCCTGCCGCAACTGGAGCAGGAGCCCCTCTTTTCGAGGCTCGATTACGAGTTCCCCGGCGATTGCTTCCGCGCCATGGCGGCAGCCGGAGCCGACGATCCCGGCCGCGCCGTTCTGCCGGTGTTTCAGTGTCCCAGCGAGCCCAACGCCGGCCGGCTGTACGACCGCGAACCGGAGTACGGCGTCCACATGCCCACCAATTATCTTGGCGTTTCGGGCGACTCCTGGACGCAAGCGAACGGGGTATTTTACAGCGGCAGCTTCGTCAGGATTTCCGATATCCGCGACGGCACTTCCCAGACGCTGATGGTTGGGGAACGCGGCATTCCGAACGATTTGGAGCAGGGGTGGTATCTGTGCGCCGCCGGAACCCCTTTGGGGACCGGCAACCAGGACAACCATCTTTCCACGGAATTGGGCCTGTTGCCGGGGCGGAATGACAACACCCTCCACGACGCCCATTATTGGAGTTGGCATCCTAATGGAGCGCAGTTCGTGTTTGCCGACGGCAGCGTCCATTTCTTGAGCTACAGCATCGACAAGGCCACGGTGCATGCCCTCTCGACCCGAGCGGGCGGGGAGGTGATTGGTGAGTATTGATCCCGGCAGGACCCGCGGCGGCCGCGGTGTTTGGCGGAAAACGAACGAGAATCGGTGCGGGCCGTGGCAATCAGCCGCGTTGCGGTCGCCCGTTTATTTCGCCTGCGGCTGAGATAGGAGTTTCGACCCATGAGAAAAGTGTTATTGGTCTTGCTCGGCGCGGCCGTGGTGCTGGCGTTGGGCATCGGGCCGCTGGTGACGACCGCCAGCGCCCGGCACATCGACGCGCAGGAGCTCCGCGGCGCAGCGGACGCCGTGGCCAAAGCCGCCGCGTCCGGCGACAAAGCGGAGTTAGAAGCCGCCGTCGCCGCACTCGTCGGTCTGGTGACGGGGCCGCCGGATGGTGTGCCGCCCGGGCACGCCGGGCCACCGGACGGTGTGCCCCCCGGGCACGCCGGGCTATCGGCGGGAGTCCCCCCCGGACCGCCGGAGGGAGTCCCTCCTGATGACGAGGACACGGACAACGGTGACGAGGAGCCGGACAACGGTGACGAGGAGGAGGGTGAAGACTGAGCGAAAGGAGTAGCAGAGCACGGCGGAGGTGTTTCGCTCCAACGTGCTCTGTGTATCCGGCGGCTGAGTCGGAAAGCCCAGCAGCACTCGTCCACTCGGTTCCACCGGTGGCGAATGCTGGATAGCCCTCCCCTGGTCGGCATGTCGTCGCGGGGGCATGGTCCCGTTGGGCCGTGCTCCCGCGGTTGTCTTCCACGCTGCACGCCCCAAGGCCCTACACCCTTCTGGTATCCATCCGATGAACCGAGCGCCCATGATTCTCTTTGTGTCGCTGATGGCCGCCGGATGCCTGTCGTTGGCCGGTTGCGGCAACCCGATGGACCGGCTCACCGCGGAAGAAGCGATCACGGAGGGGAATGACCACCTCCGGCAGGGCGATTACGGAGAAGCCGTGCAATTCTTTTCCGCCGCGTTGGAGAAGGAACCCGAAAACGTCACCGCGCGAAACAACCGCGCGGTGGCCCTCATTGCTCTCGAGCGCTTCGAGTTGGCTTACGAGGATATCACGCGGGCGATCCGCGACGGCAAGGACCAGCGGGCCGACAGTTACATTATCCGCGCCACCCTGCACCGCCTGCTGAAACAGAACGACTGGGCCCTGGCCGACGTCAATCGAGCCATTCAGATCGAAGGGCAGAATCCCGAGGCTTATCGGGCGCGGGCGGGCATCCACGAGGCGCAGAATCGGCCGGCGCAGGCCCGCCGTGACCTGCAAATCGCCGACCGCCTGGCGGCGCAGCGCAAGCGGTAGCCTGACCTGCTTGCGGGCAACCGACGGAGCCTCGTGCCAACCAGCCACCGGTCGTGCGGACGTGTTTTCTGAGTACGGAAGAGTCGGGTGGCCCCGCACCATCAGATTCGGGGCAACCGGGTAAGGGTCCTCCCTAACCGTATGTCTCAAAGGCGTCGCGGTGACACAACGTTGAAACACGGTGCGGCGCTCTCCCATGGGATACCCGTAGGCCCGGTGGCTCGAACACGGATCCAGCGCGAACCCATACCTGCTAGCAGCGTAACAGTGAGCCGAACGGGCTTCCCAAGTTTCCCGCACCGGCAGCCTTCGGCACGCCATTTGCTTATACGCGGATGCCATGGAATGGACAACGACTGCGGAAGTGGCTGTGATTGGCGGGGCCGTCGGGCTGGGCGCCTACTGTTTCTCGTGCGCCGGGCACGTGTGGCGCCGGCGAAACGCCCCGAATCGGGGTACTCGAGTGCCCGGCCGACTGCTGGGCGCCATTCGCCGGGGGGCGGGCGCGGTCATGATCGCCGGCATCCTTGGCATGGCCATCTCGGTCGGGTGGTTGGCCGCCGTCGGCCATGAGGGGCTGCTGGAGGGCGACGGGCTGTTCACCGTGCGGCGGCCCGCCGACCTGGAGGTCGTCCACCTCACGCCGCACTCACACGTTGAAGAGGGGGCGTTGCTTGCGCGTTTTCACTCGCCCGAGGCCGAGGCGCAAATCGCCGTGCTCAAGCTCCGCCGCGAGAGCCTCGCCGCCGACGAGCAGGTACTCCTTCATCAGGTTCTCACCGTCGATCCGGAAATCGCGCAGAAGCTGGCCGACGCCAACGCCCACGAACGAACCCTTCGGACGAACCTCAGCGACCTCACCCTGGAGAAGGAACGGCTCGACCGCTAATCGCTCCGCGAGCAATTGAGCCGGCGGGAAGACATCAAGCGGCGCGAACTCGAAATCGGCAAACTCGAGGCCGAGTTCGAGCAGGCCCGAAGCGCCCTGCAACTCTGCCGCGACGATCATGCCCGATCGGCAACCCTGCGCGAACGCAAGGCTGTCACGGAGCAGCAACACGCCGAAAAGGAATCCGAACTCGAAGGCCTGCAAATCGAGGTCCGCAAGCTTCAGGAGCAGTTGCAGCAGACGCGCGAGCAAAAAGCCGAGTTGGAACAGGGCTTGGCGCGTTCCGAGCGGCTGAGCGAGCAGCAGGCCGGCGACCTGCGCGAGAGCATCGCGGCGGTGGAGTACCGCCTCGAACAGGTGGGCCTCTCCCAGGGTGAACTTCAGCGCCGTCGCGAGGAGGACCTGCGCCGCGCCAAGCGGCACCGCGAGGAAAGCCTCAAGAAGATGGCCGTTGAAACGGCGCAGACCGAAAGGCAACTGGACGCGCAACAGGAACGGCTCGAAAAGCGCGCGCCCTTCGCCGGGCAAGTCGCCTATCGCGCCGCCGCGCCGGGAAACGCCAATTCCCATGACCCGCTGATCGTGCTCAGCCCGCCCGGCGGGCTCCGCCTTCACATTCGGTTGCCGGGCTGGATGAAACCGCCTTTGGAGGACACCGCCGAGGCGTCGTGGAAACTTCTCGAAGACCTCGAGCGCGACGAGCAGCGCCGATTCGTCGAGAGCCGGTTTACGACTCGTCTGCACGGCTGGAAGGACCTTGCCGCGCATCCCGGGTATGGGGTGGCGGAGTTCACGTGCGATGCGCCCGCCGAGGCCCTGCGCCTGCTGGCCCGGGGCGAGCAAATTGCCGCCCGGCTCGTGTGGCGGCCGCCTTTGCACGCGATGCCCGCGTTCATGATGAGCATGGTCGTCGCGTCGGTGGCTGCCATGGCTTGGGTTGCGACGCATGCGCAGACGAAGTCCGAGCCGACCCGTTCCGCCCCTCCGGGCTCGGTGAACGGCCACGGCGCGATCCGCGAACTATCGACCGAGTTCGGCGCGGAAGGCGAGTTGCTCCGCCTGTTGGGAACGCAGCTTCGCGAGATGACCGTGCGCGGCGAGTTGGACGTCAATATTATCGCCGCGGCCGAGTGGGCCCTGGCGCGCCACCGCGACCGGGCGGTTCGCCTGCTTTCGCTTGGTTTGGACGACGGGGACGACCTGTGCAACCACCTGGAAATGCTTGTCAAGAGCATTGAGGAGGGAGAACCGTCGTCGAACGGCCATGCAACGGGGGAGCGGGCAGTTGCGCTCCGCCGGCTGGTGGACGTGTTGCGCGCGGCGGCGCCGGACGGCTGTTACGAGCGGATTCGCCGCATCAGCCGAAAGCTGGCGCGCCCCGCTGCCCGCGGTTCGAACGGGCGCCACCCCCGTTTCGAGTTTGCAGGCCGGGA
>SKJM01000088.1 GCA_007122045.1 Planctomycetales bacterium
CGGGCGAGCTTGATGGCGGCCTCGACGGCCTCGGTGCCCGAATTGCAGAAAAACGCCTGCCCGCCGAAGCTCCGCTCCGAAAGCATCCGCGCCCATTGCCCCTGCGCCTCGGTGTACCACGTGTTCGGCACGTGGATGAGGCGGCCGACCTGGTCGCGCACGGCCTCGACGACCGCCGGCGGGCAGTGCCCGAGCAGGTTGCAGCCCCAGCCGGGGAACAGGTCGAGGTAGCGGTTGCCCTCGGCGTCCCACACGAAGGAGCCCTCGCCGCGGGCAAGTGCGATGGGGAATCGGCCGTAATTGGGAATGACGTACTTCTCGAACAGCGTGATCGTCTCTTGGGAACTTGAGGTTGGCACTTGCACCACGGTTTCCTGCTCCTGGGCTCCGATGAGCCGCTACCTTGTGAACGCTTACACTCTTTCCTTGACGATTTCGGTTCCGACCCCCTTGCTGGTGTACACTTCGAGCAGCAGGGAGTGCCGGAGGCGGCCGTCGATGACGTGCACCTTGCGGACGCCCTGGTCGAGCGTTTCGAGGCACGCCTGCACCTTGGGGATCATGCCCGCGTCGATCGTGCCGTTCTCGATCATCGCCTGGGCCTCGGCGGCGTCGAGCGAGTGCAGCAGCGACTCGGGATCGTTCTTGTCCCGGCGCACGCCGTTCACGTCGCTCAGGTACATGAGCTTCTCTGCCCGCAGCGCCTGCGCCACGGCGGTGGCGGCGGTGTCGGCGTTGACGTTCAGCCGCTCGCCGTCGGGCGTTTCGCACATCGAGGGGATGACCGGGACGATGCCCGCATGGCACATGTTCTCGATCGTGTCGCGGTCGACCCACGTGACCGTACCCACGTGGCCGAGGTCGAGCGGCCGGCCGTCGGGGCCGGGCAGTTCGAGGCGCTTGCCGATCAGGACGTTGGTGGTCCGAAAGTTCAGCGCCTGCGCGCGGCCGCCGAGTTCGTTGATCTTCCGGGCGATGTGTTCATTGACCGTGCCGGCGAGGACGCGCTGGACGATTTCGAGGGTGGCGTCGTCGGTGTAGCGGCGGCCGTGGACGAACCGGGGCTCGATGCCCGCTTCGGCCATGGCCCGGCTAATGGCCGCCCCGCCGCCGTGCACGACGACCGGCCGCATGTGGACGGTTTCCATGAACACCACGTCGAGCAGCAGGTGATCCATGGCCCGGTGATTGTCCATCACGCTGCCGCCGAGCTTGATGACGGTGATCTTCCCGCGGAACTCGCGTATCCAGCGCAGGGCCTCGATGAGGATGTCGGCTTTTTGGATGGCGTCTTCCACGGGATGCTCCAGCGAATGCCTTGCGGGCGCCCCCAGGCGGCCCGAAGCGGCTGCGCCCGCGCAACCGCCGACGGCTCGGGAAAACCCACCATTTTACTCTGGGTGGGTTGGGCGTCAACAGCGCGGCGCCGGCCAGCTCGGTCGGCCCCTCCTGCGGACGCAAGTCGAACGGCCCGAAATAAGTAGCAGAGTGGAACGAATGGTGCGAGCCCCACCATCGCGTCTAAAGATGGAAAAGGGGGAACAGGAAAAATAGGGGAACACAATTTGACATGGGGAACCATTCGCCCGGCCAAGCCGCGGCATTCGTACGCGTCGGGGGCGCGAGACGGGCAAGAATGTCCATCCTACGCATGCGGTCTGCCCGATCGCGTCCCCCTCTGCGGCCGGGTAACGGTGCTACCACTTCAGGCCGAAGCTGGCTCCCCCGGAATTGCGGCCCAGGCCGCCCTTGAGCGGTTGGTTCGGCCGGCGGCTCTTGCGCGACTTTTCCGGTTCCGCCGCGGCCTCGCTTTCATCGGCCTCCTGCTTGACCGGCTCCGGCTGGAAGAGTTGCTTCATCGAAAGGCCGATCCGCTCGGCCTGCGCATCGACTGACAGGACCAGGGCCTCCACGTCCTGGCCCTCGCGGACCACGTCGCTGGCCCGCCACACGTGCTTGTGCGACAGTTCGGAGATATGCACCAGCCCCTCGACGCCCGGCTCGAGTTCCACAAACGCGCCGAAGTCCATCAGCTTGGTCACTTTTCCGCGCACCACGGTGTTCTCGGGGTACTTTTTTTCCGCGTCGGTCCAGGGGTTCTCGAACAGGTCGCGGTAGGTGAGGCCGATTTTGCGGGTTTCCGGATCAATCTTCTCGATTTTCACCTTGATCCGCTGCCCCTCGCTGAGCACGTCGCGCGGATGCTCCACTCGCCCCCAGGAAAGCTGGCTGATGTGCAGCAGCCCGTCCACGCCGTCGCCGAGTTCGACGAACGCCCCGAAATCGAGAATCTTTCGCACCACGCCCTCGTGCACCTGGCCCGGCTCCAACGCCTCGAACAGCTTCTGCCGGGCCTCCTCGCGTTCGCGTTCCAGAATCGCGCGGCGGCTGAGCACCAGGTTGCGGCGCTGGGGATTCGCTTCGGTTACCAGGCAGGTCCACTGCTCCCCGACGAATTGCTCCAAGCCCTCGACCCGGTACAAGGAGACTTGGCTCACGGGAATGAACCCGCGAATGTGGTTCACCTCGCACTCCAACCCGCCGGTGTTGTGGCCGGTGATCCGCGCGGTTACCACCATGCCTTCCTGCAAGTCCTCCCAGTCGGCCACGTCCTCGGCCTGGCCGGGAATGGCCAACTCGTAGAACCCGTCCTCGCGGTTGAAGCCGCGGACGACGACCTCGACCGCAGCGCCGGGCTCGGGAGCCTCGGCGAATTGCCGCAGGGAGGCGATGCCCTGCTCCCGGCTGCCCAACTCGACGAATACGTCTTCGCGGCGGACCGCCACGACCCGGCCGGTATGCTTCGAGTCGGGCTCAAGGCCGCCTCGGGTGGGTGCCGCGTCGCCTTCCTCCAGGAAGGTCTCCACCGCGCCGCCGGCCAGCGCCTCGTTCAATTCCGCCTCCAGGTCAGGTGGCAGGGCCTCCCGGATATTGGGGGGGCGGACCCGCTCCGTCGACGGGGCCACGTGCGGCACGGCGGTCGCATCCATCGCCTCAGTCTCTTGCGGCGAGGCGGCCTCCTCGGGCGCTGCCGGCGTTTCCCCGGCGGAAACCGGCGGCTGGGCCGGTGCGGCCTCGGGAGCCCTATCGGCCGGCGGCACGCCAACCGGCGGCGGCTCGGACTCGGTGGGCTCGCGGCCGGCGGACGGCTCGGGGCCCACAGCGGGCGGCTGCTCTTGAGGAGGTGGCTTTCCCTCTACGGCGGCGGGCCGGTCGGGCTCGTCCGGCCCCCCGTCCGGCCGCGGGCCGCGGTCCCGACGACGGCGCCGCGTCTTTTTCGTCTCCGGGCCCACCACCGGCGCACGCGCCTGGCGCGGACGGGCCAAGTACGCCGCCGGGTCGCGCTGCGAACCGATCAGAATCCGCCGCCGCTGGGCTTCGGCCGAAGCCCCGGCGTCGGCCGGATCGCCAGCGTCGGGCGTCGGGTTTTCCGCCGGGGGGTTCGGAAATTCGTCTTGTGGCGCCTCGGGCGATTTTGCCGTATCGCTCGGTTCGTGACTCATGAGCGGGTGTTCCAGTTACTGGGTAGAAGGCTCTCACGACACGCCGCCTTTCGGCGCGCCGGAACTTTCCAGTGTAACATGAGAAAAAGCGATTTCCAGGGGCGTCCGCATAGGTTTGCATTCCGCCGGCGCGAGACACGTTTCGTTGGGACAGGCTGGAAGCCTAACTCACGCCTCCGGGTGCGCCGCACCCCCCGATCAGCCCCCCCGTTGCGATGCGGGGGTCCTTGACGCCTCCGCCGCATCCACTAGAATGCCGGATTCTCTTTGGGACAAAGTCGTCAAGCAAGACACGAATCCGCCCGAACTACCCGTTTTTTAGGAGATCGCTTATGGCAGAGGACAAATCCGCCGGACTTGAAACCGTCATGAAGGAGGAAAGGCTATTCCCCCCACCCGAGGAGTTTTCGAAGAAGGCCCGCATTGGCTCCATGGAGCAGTACCAGAAAATGTGGGACGAGGCCGCCGAGGACCTCGAAGGGTTCTGGGATCAGTTCGCCCATGAACTGCATTGGTTCAAGCCATACGAGAAGGTTCTGGAGTGGAACGAGCCGTTCGCCCAGTGGTTTGCCGGCGGGCAGACCAATGTTTCGTACAATTGCCTCGACGCGCACCTGTCGACGCCGAGGGCCGACAAGACGGCCATCATTTGGGAAGGCGAGCCGGGCGACGTGCGGCAGATCACCTACCGCGAACTGCACCAGGAAGTGTGCAAATTCGCCAACGTGCTCAAGAAACTCGGCGTCGAACAGGGCGACGTGGTGGCCATGTACATGCCCATGGTGCCCGAGTTGGCCATCGCCATGCTCGCCTGCGCCCGGATCGGGGCGGTCCATTCGGTCGTTTTCGGCGGGTTTTCGGCCGAAGCGATTGCCGACCGGAACAACGACGCCTCCGCGAAGCTGCAGATCACCGCCGACGCCGGATGGCGCCGAGGCAAGAAATTGCCGTTGAAGGCGAACGTCGACGAGGCGCTGGCCAAATCGCCGACGGTGGAAAAGTGCGTCGTACTGCGGCGCGTCGGCGTCGACGTCGAAATGCAGCCCGGACGCGACTTCTGGTGGCACGAACTCATGGCCGAGGCCTCCGACGACTGCCCCGCCGAACCGCTCGACAGCGAAGCGCCGCTGTTCATCCTGTACACCAGCGGCTCGACCGGCAAGCCCAAGGGCATCAAGCACACCACCGCCGGCTACAACCTGTACGCGAAGAAGACCGTCGAGTGGGTGTTCGACGTCCGCGACGAAGACGTGTACTGGTGCACGGCCGACATCGGGTGGATTACCGGCCATACCTATATTGTGTATGGGCCGCTGGCCGCCGGGGCGACGAGCCTGATGTACGAGGGCGCGCCGGACACCCCCAACCCGGACCGCTTTTGGGAACTGGTCGAGAAGTACAAAGTCAACATCTTCTACACCGCGCCCACGGCCATCCGCGCATTCATCAAGTGGGGCGACGAGTGGATCGACAAGCACGACCTTTCCAGCCTCCGCCTGCTGGGGACCGTCGGCGAAGGGATCAATCCCCAAGCCTGGATGTGGTACCACGAAAAGATCGGCGGCGGGCGATGCCCCATCGTCGACACCTGGTGGCAGACCGAAACCGGCGGCATCATGATGACGCCCCTGCCGGGCGCCACGTCCACCAAGCCGGGAAGCTGCTGCAGGCCGCTGCCGGGCATCGTGCCGGAGATTGTCGGTGAGGACAAACAGCCGGTACCAACCGGCCACGGCGGGTGGCTTGTCATCACCCGACCCTGGCCCGGCATGTTGCGCGGCATCTGGGGCGACGAAGAACGCTATAAGGC
>SKJM01000622.1 GCA_007122045.1 Planctomycetales bacterium
AGGCAAGCGCCGGCAGCAGGCGAGCGCCGGCCGCTTGACTTGCGGCGCCGTCACCCGCATAATCCAGTAGGCGGTTGATGGCCGAATCGCCTGTGGCACAACCGTTGACGGGGCCACAATTTTCGCGGCGCGGCGGGCGATTGCCCCCACGCCTGAACGGTTGAAGGCGCGAAATGGGAATGTTTCGCTCCCGTGCTCCCGCCCACCCCCCATCCAGAGAGTTCCATTCCCCATGTCCACCATCGGCACGGCGGCAGCCGGCACGACTTACGAATTCGAACCGTACGCTTCGCTCGACGACGCCCAGTTGGCCCCGCGCATCGCGCAAGTGAAACGCGAGATGGGCCCGCGGCTGTTGACCCTCGGGCATCACTACCAGCGGGACGAGGTGATCGCGCTCTCCGACCTGCGGGGCGACAGCTACAAGCTGGCCTCCTTGGCGGCTTCCGACGAGCGGTGCGAGGCGATCGTCTTCTGCGGTGTGCACTTCATGGCCGAAACGGCCGACATCGTGGCCAACCGGCCGGAGCGGCTCGCCGCGCGCGCCGGCCGGCGCGTGCCCGTCGTCCTGCCCGACCTCGAAGCCGGCTGCTCGCTGGCCGACATGGCCAACATCGACCAGGTCGAGGACTGCTGGGAGCAGCTTGGCGAGGTGCTCGACACGGCCGACCTGCTGCCCATCACCTACGTGAACTCGGCGGCGGCGCTGAAAGCGTTTTGCGGGCGGCACGGCGGCATCGTGTGCACGTCGTCGAACGCGCGGGCGGCCATCGAGTGGGCCTTCGCCCGCCGCAGCCGCGTGCTGTTCTTCCCCGACCAGCACCTGGCGCGGAACACGGCCCGCGCCATGGGCATCGGCCTGGAGCAGATGCCGCTGTGGGACCCGCACCGCGAACCACTGGGCGGCAACACGGCCGACGCCCTGCGCCAAAGCCGCGTGATTTTGTGGAGCGGCCACTGCAGCGTGCACCAGGTGTTCCAGCCGGAGCACGTCGAGCGGTTCCGCAAGCGATGCCCCGAGGGCCGCGTGATCGTCCACCCCGAGTGCATGATGGAAGTGGTCGACCGGGCCGACCTTTCCGGATCGACGGCGGCCATCATTCAGGCGGTCGAGCAGGCCCCGCCGGGCACCCGCTGGGCCATCGGCACCGAGTTGAACCTGGTCAACCGCCTGAAGCACGACCACCCGGAGCAGCACATCGAGTTCCTGGCCGACGTCGCCTGCCTGTGCACCACCATGTACCGCATCGACTTGCCCCACCTGTGCTGGGCGGTGGAGAACCTGGCGGCGGGCACGCCGGTGAACGTGATCGAGGTCGAGCCGGAAACCGCCCGCTGGGCCCTCGCCGCACTGCAACGCATGCTCGAAGTGCGATGACCGTGGTTGCAGCATCCAATTGTGGGATAGGCTTGCAGCCTGTCAGATTCGTGCGATAGGCTTTCAGCCTGTCGGATTCGTGGGATAGGCTTTCAGCCTGTCAGATTCGTGGGATAGGCTTTCAGCCTGTCAGATTCGTGGGATACGCTTTCAGCCTGTCGGATTCGTGGGATAGGCTTTCAGCCTGTCAGCGGAAATTGACAGGCCGGAAGCCTATCCCACGCGTTGCGATGCGGTAGTTCATTGTCTTGCACGGCCTTGCCCGACCTATTCCGCCAGCCACCGGTCGCGGTGGGCGGCGATGAACTCGTCGTCGACCAGGTGGGTATACATGCGGTAGATGCGGTCGATCTCCTCGCTTTGGTTCGGGCTGAGGGTTTCCTTGGGGTCGAGGCACCAGATGCCCTCGAGCAGTCCCTGGCGGCGCAGCACCTCGTGGATGCCCGCAATGCAGCCGCCGAAGTGGTTCGGCGCGTCGAACACGACGGCGTTCGCGTCGGTCACCTCGACGTTGAGCGTCATCATGTTGCGGGGAATGGGCCCGCCGGCGGCGACGATCAGGTGGCACTTATCGAGCAATTCGACGGCCCGCTTCGTCCAAACGGCCCAGTGCCCAAGCAGTCCCCCCACGAAATGCCGCTCCACCACGCGTTTGCCGATGGTGATGCGGTAGGGCGACAGCAGATCGGCGACGATGTGGTCGTCGTTGCCGGTGTACATGGCCACGTCGTCGCGTCCGGCGGTGGCGATGGCCCGCATGACGTCAAACGTGTGATACCGGTTGAAGGGGGCCACCTTGATGGCCGCCAGCGACTCGATTTCGGCCAGCCGGCGCCAGAAGCGGTAGCCGAGCACCCGCCCCCCGACGGCCGCCTGCAAGTAGAAGCCCATCAGCGGAATCACCTCGCCGACGGCGCGGCAGTGGTCCAACAGGGCGTCGTCGTCGGCCGCGGGCAGGGCGCTGAGGCTCAGCAGGCCGGCATGGAAGCCGCGTTCGCGCGCGAGCCGGGCCTCCCCGAGGGCCTGCTTGGTCGAGCCGCACACGCCGGCGATGCGCACCAGCGGCTCCCGCCGGTCGGCGTCGAGGCGGTCGAACTCGACTTGCGCCAGGGCCAACAGCGGCTCGAACAGGCCGACCTTCGGATCGCGGATGGCGAACTGCGTGGTATGCACGCCCACGGCCACCCCGCCCGCCCCCGCCGCCGAGTAGTAGCGCCACAAGGCGCGCTGTCGGCGCTCGTCGAGCTTGCGTTCCGCATTCAAGGCCAGCGGCGATGCCGGGATGACCAGCCCGCGCCGCAGCAGTGTCTGGATGGTTGGGTCCATGGCGGCCGATGACCTCCTTCAGGGTATGGGCAAGTGAGGCAGGGTGGCGAATGAATCCATGTTGCCGGCGGGCTTTGTCGGTCGAAACCCTCGGCGTCCACCGGATGATCTCCGGGACCGACGCGATTTTAGCACGCCGGAAGCGGTGCTGTATACGGTCGCAACCGAGGGCACCCCCGCTACGCAGGGGTAACCGAATCTCGAACGTTTTGTCTGGAGCGGTTATAGGGATTATACCGATTATCGCGAATGTTCGTCGCCGTAGGTCTCAAAGCTGGCTACGCGGGCGCCGTCGCTCGCTTGGAGCACCTCCACCCGCGATTGCCCGCTGCGGCCGGCGCCGACAATCAGGTCGAGCGCGGCTTCCAGCCCCGGCGCATCGGCCGGCCGAACCCGCCCGAGTGCCACGTCCACCCCGCCGCGCATGTGGTCGTCGAACGGGAAGAACTGCCGCACCGGGGTGGGGGCACCCTCGTTCTGGTCGAACTGCGTCGGATCGAACACACCTCCATGCGTAGCCGAGTCGGAGGCCCATCGCGCTATGGTCCCGGCCGTGCCGCGAGCCGCCGAGGTTCTCCTCGCCGTTCCAGCGGGCGCTGTGGGAGTTGCCCGTTTCCAGGCGCAAGCTATCGGCAAGCACTCCCCTTCCACGCCACTTCGGCGGACGGCACGACGGAGCGTGCCTGCTACTTTCTGGATTTCCACCTGAAAGCAGCCAGAAAAGCACGGCGCCCCCACAAACGGATGGGATGCAGCGGCTTGCAACTCGTCTTGGCGCGCGTCGGCCGGTCGGGTATCCTCCGGCCCATTATGAGCAATGTTCTGGCCGTCATTCCCGCCCGCTATGGTTCCACGCGTCTGCCGGGCAAGGTGCTGGCCGACCTGGGCGGCAAGCCGCTGGTGTGGCACGTGCACCGGCGCGCTGCGCAGGCCCGGCTGGTCGATGAAACCGTGGTTGCCACCGACGATCACCGCGTGGTCGACGCGCTGCGGCCATACGGCGTACCCGTGATGCTCACCCGCGGCGACCATCCCACCGGTACCGATCGGTTGGCCGAGGTGGCCGAGCGGCACCCGAGCGATATCGTCGTGAATGTGCAGGGCGATGAGCCGCTGATCGACCCGGGCACGATCGACGCGGCGGTCCGACCGCTGCTGGCCGACCCGGCGCTTCCGATGGCCACGGTGCGGCACCGGATACGCGATGCCCGGCGCATCGGCGATCCGAACGTCGTGAAAGTGGTTTGTGACGGTCGGGGGCGGGCCTTGTACTTCTCCCGGAGTCCGATTCCCCACGTTCGCGACGCCGCGCCCGAGCCGCCGCCGATCTACTGGCAGCACGTGGGCCTGTACGCCTACCGCCGCGAGTTTCTGCTGCAGTTTGCGAGTCTGCCGCAAACCCAACTGGAAAAGGCCGAGAAGCTCGAACAGCTCCGGGCCCTCGAGCACGGCTTCCCCATCGGGGTGGTCGAAACCGAACACGAGAGCATCGGCGTCGACACGCTCGACGACCTCGAGCGGGTTCGGCGGCAACTGGCCATTTATGGGGAAGCGGCGTAAGCCCCCCCAATCATCGGCACGCTGGTTGGCCGGGCCGCGTTACTCGACCTCGATCAGCGGTTCAACCTCGCCCTCGGAGTCGAACCGGGCCAGCAGCGCTTCGCTCGACAGGTTATGCCCCAACAGCGTGCGATTACCCTTGTGGGCCAGCGAGCGGTACACGAGCCATTGGCTGCGGCCGACGGCCACGCGGTAGCCGGCGGCGACGTGGTTGGGCACCACTTCGAGGGCCTCGGCCACGGTGAGCCGCCGCCAGGTGTAGGGGCGGGCGAATCGCCGGCGGTCGAGGTCGAAGAACAACGGCGCGTACAAGCGCCCAGCCCGGGCGGCGTGGGTGAACTCGAGCACGCGCCGGAGGCCTCGCGTCCGGCTCGCGGCCTTTCCGTCGGACGCGTCGGGCCGCGCCGGTGCTGGGCGAACAGGCCGACCGGTCTCGGCCCCCAACGCGGTCAATTCGCCGGCCGCGCACAGTGAGCGCCACTCGGGCAGGGCAAGCGGAAACACCAGGGCCCGGGGCTTGGCGCCGTGCAGGCAGGCCTCGCGGCTTTCCTTCGCCGGGTGGAACTCGATGCCCGCCCCCAGCGGCAGGCAACTCCGATATTCAAGCCTGCCCGACCGCTCGCCCAGGACGGCATCGGCCAGGAACAGAAAGCGGTCCTGGCGGGCGAGGACCATTTGCCGCTGCACCCGCACACCCTCTTGAAGTTCGATTTCCAACTCGAGGTAGTCGACGTCGTCGTCGGACACCCAACAAACCTGCTCCCAGTCGGACTCGGGTTCCAGGCTTCGGCCGTCGAGGGTCACCTCGAGGCTCCAGGCGCCGTTCAGGACGGTCTCTTTGCCGCATCCAAGTTCCACCTGCACGGATTTCCCGGGGTACACGACCGCCAGCCGCTGACTCGTTCTCGACCAATCGCTGCGGAGCAGGGCTGCGGCGGCCCACTCGCTCTGCGCGGCAGGTTCGGGCAGCGCGGCGCCGACCGGCTTGGGGCCGGGCTGTCGGGCGGCGGCGGGGAGCGTGGCGCGGGCGATGGCCCGGTCGTC
>SKJM01000548.1 GCA_007122045.1 Planctomycetales bacterium
CCTGGAAATCGAAGTCCCAAGGGCGCTCACGACTATAACAGGGCGCTGCTCTTGGTGCAACCGTCAACGGGCCATTTTAGTCGGTCATTCGGGTTTAGTCAAGAGCCCAGAACGCGAATTTCGCTTCGCGGGGGCATAGGGCCTTCTCGGCATCGGTTGACGATCCCGGATTTGTCAAGGTCAGTTTTTGGGATGGTGCCCGGCCTCATGAGGGGTCCATGCGATGTTTCCGGCGGTGTTTCGTGGTCTGGACCGCGTCAACGCCAATCACCGGGGTAGGGGACGGGCGGAATTTCACAGGTCTTGAGCAAGCTACCTCCTCGCGAATTCAAGGCACACGCGAATTGGCTTAACAGAGCGAAGGGAGGCAACAAAGGCTCTGGGTTTCCGCTCTTTCCTCGTGTTCGCCCCATTCGCGTGTGCCTTGAATTCGCGGGGGGTGGCTTCGTTCGAGAAGGTGTCTAGCAGCAAAGCTACCGCGCCGCCGGAAATCCGCACAAAGGGAAAAGGCCGTATGGACCACCGACCCAGCCCAAGGGCCGGCCGCCGCGCGTAACCTGCGACGAAGTAGGATGGACATTCGTGTCCGTCGGGCAACGAGCCGGACGGGCGTGTCCATCCTACGTGGGTGACGGACAGGAATGTCTACCCCACCGATCAACTATGGGCGGTGGCCCCTCCGTTCCACGCGGCGAGAACCGTGATACCATGGTGGCTTGATCGGTTTCACCCCAAGACCAAGGAGTTACGCCATGAGAGCGATTGTCGACCAAGATACCTGCACCGCTTGCGGCCTGTGCATCGACCTGTGTCCGGAAGTTTTTCAAGAGCAGGACGACGGCAAGGCGCTGGCCATCGAAGGCGACGTTCCGGCGGAATTCGAGGAGGTCGCCCGCGACGCCGCCGACCAATGCCCGGTCGAGGCCATTTCCATCGAAGAGTGACGGCTGCCGGGGCGGCGTTTTCCGTCCTTTCAGCCGTCAGGTCGAGCGACGGGGCGCGCACGAAGGACCTAGCCTAGAGGGGGGGATATTATTCCCCCCCGTTTTTTGCTGCGCATGGGCGGCTCGCCGCCAAATAATCCGCGAAATCTGAACATTCCCCATGGCCAATTGCCGGAAATCTCCTCCATTCCACCGCGGCCACGGAACGGGAAACCTATACATTGACATCGGGTGAGCCGCCGCCGCCCCTCGCCGCGCGGCGCCGGACCCGGCCGAAGAACGTTGTCAACCGTATAGGACAGAGATCGATGAGAATGCTCCAACCGGCCCTCGGCGCCGGGCTTGGGATTGCGGTGCTGATGCTGGTGTCGTCCGGTTGTGGCCCCGCCCCGACCGCCGCCGCCCCCGCTCCGCCCGAAGTGACCGTCGCCACGCCCGAGGTGCGCGACGTAACCGAAGACTTCTTCTTCACCGGCAAGACCGCGTCGGCCGACGAAGTGGAGCTTCGCGCCCGCGTGAAAGGATTCTTGGAAACGGCCGACTTCCAGGACGGCCAGTTCGTCGAGCGGGGCCAGGTGCTGTTCACCATCGAGCGGGAGCCGTTCGAAGCCGCCCTGGCCGCCGCCGAGGCCCAGAAGCGGCAAACCGAAGCCCGCGTGAAACTGGCCGAGGCCGATCTGGCCCGCGCCGACCGGCTTACCGAAAGCAAGGCAATCACCGTCGAGGAGTACCAGTCGCGGGTGGCGAAGCGGGATGCGGCGAAGGCCCAACTCGCCCACGACGAAGCCGAAATCCGCCGGGCGCAAATCAACCTCGATTACACGGCCATTCGCAGCCCGATCGCCGGCCGCGTCAGCCGCCGGCAAGTCGATCCGGGCAACCTGGTGGGCGCCGGCGAGAGCACCCTGCTGGCCACCGTGGTGGGCATGGACCCGATGTACGTGTACTTCGACGTGAGCGAAAAGGTCGTCATGGACCTGGTGCGCTCGGCCGGCGAGGACGGCGACCGGTCGTTCGGCGAAACCCACGACGCCTACGTTCAAATGCCGGGCGAAGAAGACTACCCCCACCGCGGAAACCTCGACTACCTCGACAACCGCGTCGATCCCGGCACGGGGACGGCCGTGGTGCGGGCCGTGTTCCCGAACGACGACGGGCTGCTTTATCCGGGTGTGTACGCGCGAGTGCGCGTGCCGGGCCCGCGCATCGAGAACGCCGTGCTCATCGAGGAGCAGGCGATCGGCACCGACCTGGACGGGAAATACGTACTGGTGGTCAAGCCCGACAACGTCGTCGAACAGCGGCGGGTGACGCTAGGGGCGCGAACCGAGGGGCTCATCGTGGTACGCGACGGCCTGAACGCCGACGAGCGGTATATCGTGGCGGGGGTTCAGCATGCGCGGCCGGGCATGCCGGTGCGCCCCGTCGAACGCCCCCGGCAAGCCGGGAGCGTACGCCGAAGAGGCGAGCCGTGACCGTAGCGAAGAGCGTAAGCATCCCCCGGGCAAGCCGGGGGCATTTCATGCATTGAGGCCCGGCGGAACTTGGTAATCCAACCCTGATGAATTCGACATGAGCCGTTTCTTCATTCATCGACCGATCTTCGCCACCGTCATTTCGGTGGTCATCGTGCTTGCCGGCGGCATCACCATTCCGCTGCTGCCGGTGGAGCAGACGCCCGACATCACGCCGCCCACCGTGGTGGTCGGCACGGTCTACCCCGGCGCGAGCCCCCAGGTGGTGGCCGAGACGGTGGGTGTGCCCATCGAGGAGGAGGTCAACGGCGTCGAAAACATGATCTACATGGAGTCGCAGAGCACCAGCGACGGCCGCTACCAGTTGACCGTGACGTTCGAAGTGGGCACCGACATCGACATGGCCACCGTGCTGGTGCAGAACCGCGTGGCGGTCGCCATGCCCAAGCTGCCCGACGAAGTGAAGCGCCAAGGGGTGACCACCGAAAAACGTTCCACCAACATGGTGCTCATGGTGAACATGATTTCGCCCGACCGGCGGTACGACGAAATCTACCTGAGCAACTACGCCGGCACGCGCGTCAAGGACGTGCTGGCCCGGGTGCCGGGGGTGGGCAAAGTGGACGTGATGGGCGCGAAGGACTTCGGGATGCGCATTTGGCTCGATCCGAACCGGCTCCGGGCGCGGCACTTGACCACCGGCGACGTGGTCGAGGCCATCCGGGCCCAGAACGTCCAGGTGGCGGCGGGGCACATCGGCGCGCCGCCCAGCCCGTCGGGCCAGCCGTTCCAGTACACCGTCAATACCCGCGGCCGGCTTTCCGACCCGGAAGAGTTTGCCGGCATGCTGGTGAAGGTGGGCGACGAGGGCCGGCTGGTGCGGCTTCGCGACGTGGCGCGGGTGGAACTCGGGGCCCAGGCCTACAACTGGTCGGTCGAGCTGGACGGCGCCCCGTCGGTCGCCCTGGCCGTGTACCAGCGGCCCGGCGCCAACTCCCTCGCCGTGGCCGACGGCGTCCGCCGCGAAATGGAGCGCCTCAAGCAGGCGTTTCCCGAAGGGCTCGATTACGCCATCGCCTACGACACGACCGCATTCGTGCGGGCCTCGGTGGCCGAGGTGGTAACCACCCTGTTCGTCGCCATGGCGCTGGTGATCTTCACCGTGTACCTGTTCCTCCAGGACATCCGCACCACCTTCATTCCGGCGGTGACCATTCCCGTGTCGCTGGTCGGCACGTTCGCCGTGATGATGGCGCTGGGCATTTCGATCAATACGCTTTCGCTTTTCGGGCTGGTGCTGGTCATCGGCATTGTGGTGGACGATGCCATCGTGGTGGTCGAGAACACGAAGCGCATTCTCGACGAGGAGGGCCTCTCGCCCAAGGAGGCGACACGGAAGTCGATGCGGCAGGTGACCGGGCCGGTCATCGCCACCACCCTGGTGCTGCTGGCCGTGTTCGTGCCCACCGCCATGATGGGCGGCATTACGGGCCGGCTGTACCGGCAGTTCGCCCTGACCATTTCGACGGCCACCGTGTTCTCGTCGATCAATGCGCTGACGCTCAGCCCGGCGCTGTGCGGCGTGTTGCTGCGGCCGTCGCGGCGGAAGCACGGCTGGTTCTTTCGGGCGTTCAACCGCTCGTTCGACTGGGCCGCCGGGGGATACCTGCGCGTCGTGCGGATGCTGACGTGGCGCGTGGCCGTCCCGCTGGGCGCCTTTGCCGCGGTGGCGGGTGCGACCCTTTTCCTGCTCGGCCGCGTGCCCGGCGCATTCGTGCCCTACGAGGACCAAGGGTACTTCATCGTCAACGCCCAGTTGCCCGACGGCGCAACCCTCGAACGCACCGGGGCGGTGGTCGACCGGATCACCGGGTATCTGGAGGAGACGCCCGGCGTGGCGAACGTCATATCGGTCAGCGGATATTCGGCGCTCGACGGGCAGCTTACGACCAACGCCGGAACGTTTTTCGTGATCCTCGAGCCGTGGGCGCAACGGCGCACGACGGCCCTGCAACTGCCGAGCATCCTGGCCGACGTGCAGCCGAAGCTGGCCGCCACTGAGGAAGCCGTGTGCTTCGCCTTCCCGCCGCCGCCCATCCAAGGGCTCGGCGCCGCCGGCGGGTTCGACCTCCGCGTGCAGGACCGCGGGGGCGCCGGGCTGGTCGCGCTGCAACAGGCCGGCGACGACCTGACCGTGGCCGGACGGACGAATCCCGCGCTTGGCCGGCTGAACAGCAACTTCCGCGCCACCGTGCCGCAGCTCTACGCCGACGTCGACCGCATCGAGGCCACGAGACTCGGCATTCCGCTGCCCGTGGTGTTCTCGACCCTGCAAACCTACCTCGGCTCGGCGTACGTGAACGATTTCAACAAGTTCGGCCGCACGTTCCAGGTGCAGGTGCAAGCCGAGGCGCAGTACCGCCGCAGCGCGGACGACATCGCCCGGCTCCACGTGCGCAACGCCGAAGGCCGCATGGTCCCGCTGGAAACCTTCGTCGAGGTGACCGACACCGCGGGTCCCAGCACCGTCTTTCGATACAACATGTACCCGGCCACCACCGTCACCGGGCAGGCGGCGCCGGGGTTCGCCTCGGGCGAGGCGATTGCCGCCATGGAAGGGCTTGCCGCCGCGCTGCCGCCGGCGTTCGGGTACGAATGGTCGGGCCTGACATTCCAGGAGATCCGGGCCGGGAAGGTCGCCCCGATGATCTTCGCCCTGGCCATCGTGTTCGTGTACCTGTTCCTGGCGGCCCAGTACGAAAGTTGGGCCGTCCCGGTGGCCGTCATGCTGGCGGTCCCGCTGGCCGTCTTCGGCGCCGTGCTGGCCATTTGGCTTCGCGGGTACGACAACAACGTCTACACGCAAATCGGCATGGTGCTGCTGA
>SKJM01000579.1 GCA_007122045.1 Planctomycetales bacterium
AAATCCTTGGTGGGACTGCGCAAGCCACGCTTAGCCCGTTTGCACGTCGTGCGCTGGAACCACGCCCGGCCAAGCGACCGAAGTCCCACCAGAGTCTTGGCTTGCTTGTCACCACCCTACATCGTCGTGAATGATCCGGGCTATCGATTTGACCGTAGCCGAAGTCGGAGACGGAGACTCCCGCCACTTGGAAGCCGGGACCTGCCGGTCGGTCGGGCACAACGGACAGGAATATCCATCCTGCCGGTCAGCGGCGGCGTGCACGACGCACGGCGGCGCTCAGCGTCGGCCGGGTTGGAAGTGGCTCAGTTCAAGCGACCGCGCGCCGTCGACCTTCAGCCGGTTGCTGCCCGGCCAGAACAAGATGCGCTGGGCCGCGGCATGGGCCATCGGGCCGCCGATCTGCTGCTGCCGGAACAGTTGGGCGTCGCTCCGGCCGTCGCCCTCGAGCACCAGCAGGTCCTTTGCTTCGGAGTAGGTCATGCGGATGGCGCGGGCCGTGTAGACGGCCGATTCGACGATGGTATTGCCCGCGGCCTCGAATTCGGCCGTCTGCTGGGAACCGTCGGGCCGCAGCACCTGGCGGACCGACAGGCGGTTGCAGTTCATCACCAGGCCGCGCGGGCCCAGCAATTGGGGGTCGTCGGGCGGGACCGCCGCTTGCAGCGAATCGGCCGGGGTGTAGATGGTTCGCACCTCGTCGTGGAAGGTCAATTCGCGGCGGTGGATGTTCCCGGTGATGCCCCCCTGGAATCGGATGTAAAGCTGCCTGAAAGGCGCCTCGTCGTCGCTCGCCGCGCCAGCCATGGGCATGGCCCCCGCGCCGGCCAGCGGCCCGTCGGCCGCGGCCTGCCGCACGCTCACCAGCCAGCCCGGGCCGCCGGCGGTCAGGTCGCCGCTGAGGAGGTTCACGTTCAAGTCGCGGGCCTGCATGCGTTCGTGGGCCGTGGTGTGTCGGCCGTCGGTGCCGTAGCTTTCCATCAACGCGCCGCCGCGGCAGAAGACCTGCTCGGCCTGCGGCGGTTCGCCGACGTCGGCTTCGGCGAACCGGACGGGCTGCTGAAATTGGACCTCCAGCAATTCGGTATTCAGCGCCTGTTGCGGGGTTCGCGCTACGACCGTGTCTTCGAACCGCGCCGTCCGCCCGTCGAACGCCATGCGGTGTCGCCAGGTGATCGCCAAGCGGGTGGCTGAGGGTAGGGGGCGGCCCTCGAGATCGCGGTCCAGCGGGAGCGTCATCGTGCCCGCCCCGTCAATCAACAGCCGGTTCGTGCCCCGGTTTACGTGGATGTGGTTGGCTTCGATCGCCATGCCGCGGCCCTCGAATTGGGCCGGTCCGCCGGCGATCGTCACCGCCGCGCCGTCCGTGTCGGCATCGACCACGTGGATGCGGTCGCCGCGGACGAGCACGGGCCGCTCGCCGGGGAGGCTGGTTTGCGTCTCGGCGAAGCGCGCGTCGCCTTCGATATACACCTCCGCAACCTGGGTGGCTTGCTCACCCAGCAGGATGCGGGCGTGCAGGGTCTTGCCGCTCACCTCGAACTGCTGCGCCACGCCGGGAACCGGGGCCGGCTCGGGGCCGGCGTCTGGCCCAGGCAAGGCCGCTGCGGCGTGCAGAGGGCCGCTCCCCGACGGCGCCGCCCCGCCAGGCTCCCGGAACACGACCGGCTTGAGTTCCATCGGCGGACCGCCGTCGCGGGGCACCCGCTGCCGCGGCTGCGAGGCTTGCGCGCCGGGCTGCCGGTTCGACCCTGCCCCGGGCGCCAGTTCGCCGAATACGACGGTCAATTCGTCGACCGAGCCGTCGAGTTGGGGCGAGCGGATGCGCACGTCCCGGGAGGCGTCCATCCGGTGGGGTCGCAGCCGAGGTTCCTCCTGTCCCGGCGACGGCGGCAACTGCTCAAAACGGAACTGGACCGTTTCGGCCTCCAACTGCCCAACGCCGCGGAACCGCAGCCACGCGCTGCCGTCCACCGTGACCACCTGCCCGGCCTCATCCGGCGCCACGCGGGCTTCCTTCTGCCACGACACTTCGAGCGGGTCGTCCGGCTGATCGGCCGTATATCCCCGCAGCCAACCGGGTCCCTCGGCCGCCATCTGTGCAAGTTCGCCCGAGGCATCGGGTTGATAGACCAGACGTCGGGCACGGATTTCGTTCGCCCGCTGACGCAGCATCGCTTCGCGGTCGTGCTCGAGCACAATGCGACCGTTGGTCAAGTCGTACCGGAGCAGCCGGCCCCGCGCCACGACGCCCTGGTTCGGCGCCGATACGGTCACCGGGTCGCCGGTGGCTTCGATCCGCTGCGGCACCAGGTCCAGCGACGGCCGGTCCTCGCGCTGGCTGGTTGGCACCAGCCGGGTGGTGCCGCGGTAGGTGGTTTCGGCCGGCCGGTCGCGTTCGACGAAGTAGATCGCCAGGCGGTCGCAGTCGAGCCGGTCGTCGCGGCCTTCCGGGTTCAGCCGGAGTACCCGGACCTGCTGCTCGAATGAGGCCACCTTGCCGGGAATGTCGAACCGGAAAGGCCCTTCACAGGTGATTTCGACCGGCAGGCCGGCCGCGCCGCCGTCGCCGTCAGCGTCGCCGGCCGCCGGTCGATTGCCGCGCCGGGCGATCCGCTCCGGGGCCGCCTGCCCCAACTGCAAGTACAGCCGTTCGACGTGGCGCAGTTCGAACAACTCGATGCCGGCCACCGAGGGGGTGGGGTGGGTGCCCGCCGAATCGCCTTCCGCCAGCTTGATTCGCAAGTCGCGGCCCCGGCCGTAGTGCGGCCCGAACCGGAAATCGACCGCGTGCGGGGTGACGACCTCGTTGCGGGTCATGGTCACGTCGCGCGTGACGACGAGCAGCTCGTCTTCCGGGCTGTCGGACTCCCCCCGGCTGCGGATCGTGATGCGGCCCTGCAACTGCCCGCCGACGATCTCCCCCACGTCGGCGCGCCGCAGGTCGAACGGGCGGTCGAACTCCAGCACGGCGCCCTCGGGGGCTTCCAGGACGATGGCCCGGCGAAGACGTTGCTCCTCGCTTTCGGCGGGCCCCTCGGGGATGAGGATCATGGCGCAGGGCCGCAGCTCCAGCCGGCCGTCGCCCAGGTTGCGGTAGTCCTGCATGAGGAGCTGGAACTGGTCGCTCTCAAGGATTTTGGGGTTCTTCAGGGCCCAGGAGTCGGGCGGGAAGAGGCCGGCCAGGGCGGCGATGCGGGGGTCGATCCGCTCGGCCGCGCTCCGCTGCCGCCCGGCGCTGCTTTCCGCCTCGGGGTGCCGCGACGCGGTCGGTTCGATCAGCGGAACGGCCACGGCGGCGTACAGCCAGTACGCCGCCAGAACGGCCAGAAAGCTTGCGGCGGTTCGGGTGATGCGGGCCATGGAGCAGCGCAACCGGGGGCGCCCTTGCTAAGTGAGGTAACTCTGCACGACGTCGTCCCAGCGGCGCTGCGACCGGAGGATGTGTTCGATGGTCTCGCGCACGGCGCCGGCCCCGCCGGGCAACCGCGCGACGTAGTGCGCCGCCTGGCGCAGCTCGGCGCACGCGTCGGCCACGGCTACGCCCAGCCCCACGGCGGTCACGGCCGGCAGGTCGGGCAGGTCGTCGCCGAGGTAGCTCACCTGGCGGAGGGCGAGCCCCAGCGACTCGGCAATTTCGCGCACCGCCGCCCGTTTGTCATCGACGCCCTGGCGGACGATTTCCTCTCCCAACTCGGCCGCCCGCAGGGTCACAATGTGCGAACTCCGCGCGGTGACCAGCCCAAAGCGGTACCCGGCCTTCTGCCACAACCGGATGCCCATGCCGTCGCGGATGTGAAACCGCTTGGTTTCCACGCCGGCGTTGTCGACCACGATGCGGCCGTCGGTCATCACGCCGTCGACGTCGGAGAGGATCAGTTCGATGGGTTGGCAGCGGCGGTCGAGGTCCATGGCACTAGCCTTTACGCGGCTCCCTCGCCCTCGGGTTCGGGGAAAACGCGGTAATGCGGTGCGCCGGCCGGTTCCGGCCCGTCGGACTCGCCGTTTACGGTGTCCTGGGGAAATAGGCCGACGATGTCGGTTACGTCGAGTAGGCCAACGGGGCGCCGCTCCGAGTCGACGATGGGCAACTCACTGATCTTCCGCCGTGCCAGGATGGCCACGGCCGCGCTGAGCATCGTGCCGCAGACCGCATGGACCGGCTCGGGGGTCATCACCTCGCCGACCGGCCGGTCGAGCGAGGCATCCTGGCGGCGTTCGAAAAGCCGGGCGAGGTCGCTGTCGGTGAAAAGGCCCACCAGCCGCCGCCCGCCGTCGACCAGCATGATGGCCCCGCTGCGGCGGCCGGGCAGGCTGACGCCGACGAGCACCTCGCGCACGCTCTGTTCGGCCGGCGCCACGCGGCACTGGCCGATCGGCCGCATGTGGTCCTCGACCTTGCTCAGCCGCCGGCCCAGGCTGCCGCCGGGGTGGAAGCGGGCGAAATCTTCCGGCCGGAAGCCCCGCATCCGGCTGGTGACCAGGGCCAGGGCGTCGCCCAGGGCGAGCATCGCGGTGGTGCTCGTACTGGGCGCCAGGCCCAGGGGGTCGGCCTCGGCGAGCCGCCCCAACTCGATGGTTTCCAGGGCCGCCCGGCCCAGCGTGCTCTGCCGGCTGCCGGTAATGGCCACGATGGGCAGGCCGAACTGTTCGAACGCCGGCAGCAGGCGGACCACCTCCTCGGTTTCGCCGCTTTGCGAGAGGATCAGCAGCAGGTCGTCGGGCTGGATGCGGCCCAGGTCGCCATGGATGGCTTCAGCCGGGTGCAGGTAATGGGCGGGGGTTCCGGTGGATGCCAGCGTGGCCGCGATCTTTCGCCCCACCAGCCCCGCCTTTCCCATCCCCGTCACCATGACGCACCCCCGGCACAGCAACAACCGCTCGACGGCGCGGCAGAAGGCGCCGTCCAGCCGGGCGGCCAACCGGCCCAGCGCCCGGCTTTCGGCCACGAGGATTTCCCGGCCCTGCTGCAACTGCTCCAGGGCCGACCATTGCGGGATTCGTGTTGCGGGCTGGGTGCTCATCGACTCGTTGGTCCTTGCTCGAGCGGCCGGAAGCAACCGCCTACGCCGTAGGATGGACATTCCTGTCCGCTGGCCACGCCGTAGGATGGACATTCCTGTCCGTCGTGGGAGGGGATTGTAGCGTTGGGGCGCCGGCGTGGCAACGCGGGAATTGGGCAATGGGGCCGCCCTGCTTGCTCTGCTTGCAAAGCCAGCAACCGTTCGGCCATGGGGCGGCGTTTCGGGTTCATCCGTTTGTGGGTGCGAACCGTGCCTCGTTGGAGTGCCGGCTTTAGCCG
>SKJM01000510.1 GCA_007122045.1 Planctomycetales bacterium
GTAGTTCATTCCCATGGGTCCAGTATCGCCCGCGATAGGGTACTGAATTGCTGCAGCTTGCCGTTGCGGTGCGGCTGCACTTATCAAAATAGGCGCGATTACGAGGTTGGCCCTCGGCTCGATTCCCGTTCCAATTCACCGCCCAGCGCGTTCCGTGGCGCGGCACCCGGTCCGACCGAGCAGCCGCGCTCGGCCTGGCCCGGCAGGAAAGAACCCCCAGCGGTCGGGCCCGGCGTCCTGCGCCTGCCGTTGCGCGGCCCCGGGGTGCGGGGCGCCGCGCCCCAACCCGCGGGCTCCATTGTACCACGCCGTATGCCGCTGGCAACCCCAGGGCCAAGCACTCCGCCCGCTTGTCGGGAGCGGGCTGCCATGCTAAACTGGTTGTGTTCGAGGTCATGCTGACGACCGAACCGCCGTGCCTCCCGACCCATCCATTCCCGAACCCGCGAGCGCCTGCCATGAAGTACGCCCGAATTGCCGCATCTTACTGCCTATTGGCCTTTTGCATCCCGGTTGCCGAAGCGTGGGCCGCCGAGCCCGAGGCCGCCCCCGCCGCCCCGCGCGCCCGGAAGGAAGCCGGCGGCGAGCCCGCCCGGTTCGACCCGGTCGTCAAGAACATCGAGGGCTGGACGGTCGACGTCGACCCGCAACTGCTCGACGGGGAACATGCCGAACTGGGCGACCGGGCCTTGAGGATGTTGGCGAGCCACTTGCAGCGGATTGCCATTCTCGTTCCGGAGGACCGGCTGGCGAAGCTGCGGCAGGTCGGCATCTGGATCGAGTATCGCCACCCGCGGCTCGGTCCCATGCAGTATCATCCGTCCCGCAGGTGGCTGGTCCGGCACGGGCACGATCCGCGGCTGGCCAAGAAGGTGCACGTTACCCGCGCGGCCCAACTGCTCGACCGGGGGCAGTTGCTGAAGCATCCGGCGGTCATCCTGCACGAGTTGGCCCACGGCTATCACGATCAATTCCTGGGCTTCGACGAGCCGCGCATTATTGCCGCGTTCGAGAAGGCCAAGGCGTCGGGCATCTACGAGGAGGTGCTGTTGTACAACGGGCGGCGCGTCCGGCATTACGCGCTGACCAACCATAAGGAATACTTCGCCGAGGGCACCGAGGCCTTCTTCTACCGCAACGACTTCTACCCGTTCGTCCGCGCCGAATTGAAAGAGCACGATCCCGAGCTGCACGACCTGCTGGTCGATATTTGGGAGAAGTAGGGCCAGGAAGCCTTGCGAACGGCGGCGTGGCTGAAGGTCGGACGGCACGTTCGATTGTATCGCACACCGAGGACCCGTGTCAAAGTTTTCGTGGCCGGCTTGTCGGGGGTCGGCCTCTCTGGTAGCTTGATTGAACGGTTACCACCGGCCCTGGCCGGCTTTCCCATCCGCTGCGAGGTACTTGCCATGCGTATAGGAATCATATTGCCTGCGTTTTGCCTCGCCGCGATTTTCATCCCGGCGGCAGTCCCGGCGTCCGGCGCCGCCGAGACCGTGGTGAAGGTGGCCGACGACGCTTCGCTGCGGGCCGCTCTCCACGGGGCACGGGCCGGTACGCGAATCGCCATTGCGCCCGGGCGGTACCGGCCGGGCATTTGGGTCGAAAACCTTCACGGGACCGCCGAGCGCCCTATCGTCATCGAGGGCGCCGACCCCACGCGACCACCGCTGTTCGAGGGCGGCCGGGAGGCCTGGCACCTGAGCAACTGCTCGCATGTGACGCTTCGCAACGTCGCCGTGCGAGGCCAGAGCGGCAACGGCATCAACGTGGACGACGGAGGCACGTTCGACACGCCGTCGCACCACGTCGTATTGGAAGCGATCCGCGTGACCGACATCGGACCGCGCGGCAACCACGACGGCATCAAGCTTTCCGGCGTGGTCGACTTCGTCGTGCGCCGTTGCCATATCGAGGGATGGGGAGGACAGGCGGTCGACATGGTGGGCTGCCACCGCGGGCTGATCGAGGAATGTACCTTTCAGGGCAAGGACGGGTTTACCGCCACGGCCGGGCCTCAGGCCAAGGGGGGCTCCAGCCAAATCACCGTCCGCCGCTGCCTCTTCCGCGACGCCGGAAGCCGGGCGATGCAGGCGGGCGGTTCCACCGGCCTGCAATTCTTCCGACCTCAAGGAGCCCGGTACGAAGCGAAGGATATCACCGTTGAGGGGTGCGTGTTCATCGGCAGCGACGCCGCCGTCGCGTTCGTCGGGGTCGACGGCGCCGTGTTCCGCTACAACACCATCTACCGCCCGCGCCGCTGGATCCTGCGCATCCTCCAGGAGACCACCGAGCCCGGGTTCGTCCCATGCCGGAACGTCCGGTTCGAGCATAACCTGATCGTGTTTCGGCATTCGGAGGTGCGGGCGCCGGTCAACATCGGCCCGAACACCGCGCCGAAGTCATTCGTGTTTGCCAACAACTTCTGGTACTGCGAGGACCGGCCGGCGGCGAGCCGGGTGCCGCTGCCCACCGCCGAGCGTGGTGGGGTGTACGGCGTTGATCCGCGGCTGGCGGCTCCTGCCGAAGGCCTATTCCAGCCGCGGGAGCCCCGCGCGAGCGGCTTCGGCGCGACGGCGTGCCCCCAGCCAGGGGACGCCGCTCTTTTCCGGGGGTCTGGGCAAGGGGCGCCTGGTCCACGATATCAGCAAACAGACGCCGGAGGCATTCGCCCATTCTGAAAGACGGAGTGCGCGGTTGGCGGCCACGGCACCCTACCCCACGTCGCCCAATTCGAGGGCGCGGCCGTACCGGGTGAGCATCTGCCGCCGCAGGTGGGCGTGCTCCGCCTGGGCGAGGCCGGGGTCGGCGGCGATCACCTGCATGGCGTCGCGCCGGGCTTCGATGAGCAGGTCTTGGTCGCGCAGCAGGTCGGCGATTCGAAAGGGTGGCAGCCCGTGTTGCTGCGTGCCGAACAAGTCGCCCGGGCCGCGCAGGGCGAAATCCTGCTCGGCCAGCTTGAAGCCGTCGGTCGACTTGGCGAAGGCTTCGAGCCGCTTGTGGGCGGCGTCGGTTTGCGGGTCGGCGAACACGCAGCAGAAGCCGGGATACCGTCCGCGGCTGATCCGCCCGCGAAGCTGGTGCAATTGCGCCAGCCCGAACCGCTCGCCGCTTTCGATGGTCATGAGCGTGGCATTGGGCACGTCGACGCCCACCTCGACCACCGACGTGCAAACGAGCACCTGGTGCTCGTCGCGGCGGAAGGCGTCCATCACCGCGTCCTTTTCGTGCGGGGGCATGCGGCCATGGATCAACCCCACGCGGAAGGCTTCGAGTTCGCCGTTGGCCAACGCCTCGAAGCGCTGCTCGACACTGGCCACGTCGAGCTGTTCCGACTCGTCGACCAGCGGCGTGACGACGAATCCTTGCCGTCCCTCGCGCAGCTTCTTGCGGAAGAAGTCCCACCAGCGCTCCCGTTTCTCTTCGCCCGCCAGGTAGGTGTTCACCTTCTGCCGGCCGGGGGGCAGGTCGCGGAGGGTCGAAACGTCGAGGTCGCCGAACAGGGTCATGGTGACCGAGCGGGGGATGGGCGTGGCGGTCATTACGAGGTAGTGCGGGTCGGGCCCGGCGTACTTCAACTTCGCCCGCTGGCGGACGCCGAACTTGTGCTGCTCGTCGATCACCACCACGCCGAGCTTCGCGAAGCGGACGTCCTCCTGAATGATCGCCTGCGTGCCGATGACGAGGTCGAGTTCGCCGGCGGCGATCTTCTCCAGCAGCCCGGCCCGCTGCTTCGCCGGCAGGCCGCCGGTGAGCAGCCCGCGGCGGACCTCGCTGCCGATGAGCAGTTTTTCGACCGTCTGCGCGTGCTGGCGGGCGAGCACCTCGGTGGGCGCCATGAGCACGGCCTGGTAGTCATGCGCGACGGACATCAGCATGGCGTACAGGGCCACGACCGTTTTGCCGCTGCCCACGTCGCCTTGCAGGAGGCGGTTCATGGGTTTGGAGCGGGCCATGTCGGCGGCGATTTCGGCGATGGCCTGCTCCTGGCCCGCCGTCAACTCGAAGGGAAACAGCCGCCGGATGCGGGCGTCGATCTTTGCCGAAGCGGCCAGTTCCGGGGCGCGGCGGGCGTCGTCCTGCTGCCGACGCCGCACCGCCAGCGCGAGCTGCAAGATGAACAACTCCTGGTAGACGAACCGCCGCCGGGCCGCCGCGAGGCTCGGCTTGTCGTCGGGGAAGTGGACCTGCGGCAGCGCCCGGGCGATGGGCCACAAGTCGTGCCCGGCAAGGTACTCGGCGGGGAAGGCCTCCTCGAGCAGTGGGCCGTATTCGTCGAGGGCGTGGCGAACGATCCGCCGCATCTCCCACTGGTGCAGGCCCTCGGTGAGCGGGTAGACGGGCAGGACGCGGCCAGCGGGGTCCTCTTCCTCCTCGGCCAGCGGCTCGACCCGGGGGTGCACCATGCGCCACATCATCCCCTCGTACTTCGGCTTGCCGGAAAGCATGACCCGCTGCCCGAGGGTGAACTTCTCGCGCATGAACGGCTGGTTGAACCACAGGGCCCGCAGGAAGCTGCCGCCCTGGCGTACGAGCACGCCGAGGAGTGTCTTACCGGCCCGGGTGCCGCGCAACTCGATGTCTTCGACCACGCCGCACACGGTTTGCAGCTTTCCCCCTTCGAGCCGGTCGATGGGGCGCTGGTCGGTCAGGTCCTGGTAGTCGCGGGGGAAGCAGAAGAGGACGTCGGCGGCGGTATGCAGCCCCAGCCGGTGCAGCAGATCGACCCGCGCCGGCCCCACGCCCTTGAGGTACTGCACCGGGGTGGCGAGGATTTGCGCGGGCGTTTTGTCGGTGGTGTCCATGTTGGCAGGGCAGCGATCGCCGGGCTCGCGAAGCGACTTTTGCGAAACTCCGTTATGCGGCCGGATTCCCTTCAGAAACCGCTGGGTCGCACCGGCATAGTTAAGATGACAGGCTACTATTCAGGAATCGTATGCGAGATTCGGGTTTGCTTCAATGCCCTGCTGTAGGGGGGTTGCCGTATGGCCTGCGATTCGCACATTGGGGTTTTGGGAGCAAGAGCCATCGGACGCGACACCAACGGCACCTCCGCCTCACCGCTCTCGCGGCTCCTCGGCGCGGGTCGCGCGGAGGGCCTGCCGGATCGATGCGTAGCTGCGAGGCGCGCCGACGTGTTCCGGCCAGTCCACGCGGCGCAACAGGTCGCGTACCGGGCCCTTGGTGCCGGCCAGCGCGAACCGCACGCCGTGGCCGCGGTAATCTTCCATCAGCGTCACCAGCCTCTCGGCTGCGGTGGCGTCGACGTCGTTCACCCCCGACATGTCGACAACCACCCAC
>SKJM01000416.1 GCA_007122045.1 Planctomycetales bacterium
GATTGTCGGTCTTTACTTGGGTATATACCAAGTCAGCCCCACTCGGGGAGACCGTAGCCGGCCGGCCTGACATCTCGCCGGTTTGTTAAATGACCCATCTTGACCAGAAACGCGAGGTTACTCTTCGTTGTCCCCTCGCTTACAATGAGCCCCTTTCCCCCGAGCGCTTCAAGGATTCCGGTCGTGGTGAGCCTATGTCCAACCTCTTGAACTACATCGACGAGCTGCCGTTGACCGTCCGATAGCACCGCCTGGGCCTTGGGCCCGATGAAAATCACACGACTGCGCTCGTGGTGTTCGGTCTTGTGCGATGCCGGGCGGTAGACCCAGATGTCACCAGTGCGGTCGATATCCATCGGCCGCACTTGGCAGACTTCGCTCGGCCTGCAGCCGGTCAATCTTTGAAGACGAACCATATCTGCAACGACGGGGAAGACATGGGGTAGGGTTGCCTCCACGACTTCGACAGGCACCGGTGGCACCGGAACCGGCTCACGAGCAGCTGTCCGCCCCTTGCGCAGCCCCTTGACTGCGGCTAGAGCCTGGTAGATGGAGGGCGACACCAGCTCTTCAGCCACTCCCCACTCAAACATCTGCCGGATGATACGAACGCGCTTGTTGATGGTGGTACGATTGGCCCTGCCGGTCTGAAGAATCCCATGCCGGAGGGCCTTGAGTCGCTTCGGCCCGAACTCCGCGACCGGTGTTCGACCATAGAGACGTGCCAGCGGGGCAATCGCCTGCTCGATACCGCCTACGGTACTTGTGGGCCGTCCGTCCTTGCGGTAGTAGGCTCTCGCGTGACGCAGAAACGCGGCGCACAACTCCACGACGGTCAGGTCGGAACCCCCCGTTCCAGGGAGTTGCCACCCCCCTGCCAGCCACTCCGCAACGAGGCGGTCGTATTCGGTCCTACTGGCTTTTGTGGCGTACGGCCCCAGGTAATAGTCGTGCCCGCTGAGGGTCACTACCGCTTGCCCCGATGCCCGGTGCTTGCGATATTTCGGAGTGCGAGGGGTGAGACGATCTGAGAATCTGGGCATGTGCAGTCCTTTCCTCTCTTGCCAAAAACGGTAAATACCGTTTATGGGCGAGGAGAACGGCTGCACTGCCGACCGCCGGCAGGTATCCTAAGTCCTGGATTCAGCGTGGTTTACGTCAAGTGGGCGCACGAAGATTCGAACTTCGGACCTCATCCTTATCAGGGATGCGCTCTAACCGACTGAGCTATGCGCCCGGCAGGGTGCAAGGCAGGCAACCCCGCCCCCATCGAACATCTTATTTTAGCATGTTCGGTCCCGTTGTCAAACGCCCGCGCACGGCCGTCAATTCGTGCGGCGGGGTGGGAAAACCCGAATAATCCGCACAAGCGGAAGAAACGGCACAATCGGATTATGTTTCGCGCCCTGTCGCGCCGAAAACCTATGAAGATTTTGGCCCCATCGGCAAGCTGCATGCTTAATTGGGGAAACTAGGTTTATTGGGCTATTCTTGAGCAGGAGTGTCTAGTATGAAACGGTTCCACGTTGCCGCGAGTGCCCGAACCACGCTATGGGTTGTCCTGGCAGCCGCTTTGACAGGTCAGGCCCTCGCGAATCCGACGGTGGAGCAGGCGCTGCGCCTCGCTCCCGTCCAAAAGGAGGTCGACTATGCACGCCCCTCGGCCGAGGAGGCGGCCCGCTGCAGAATCGAGTCGCGCAAGCTGGAAGGGGGGGCATCGGCATGGATCGTCTCCGATGCCAATGGGCTGGTCTTGCGGATGTTCGTCGACACGAACGGCAACAACACCGTCGACCAATGGCGCTACTACAAGGACGGCGTGGAAGTCTACCGCGACATCGACTCCACCTTCAACCAGAAGGCCGATCAATTCCGCTGGTTCCACACGGCTGGCACCCGGTGGGGCATCGATCAGAACCGGGACGGGGAGATCGATTCCTGGAAGCAGATCTCGCCGGAAGAGGTGACCGCCGAGGTGGTGTCCGCACTGGCCCAGGCCGATACGGCCCGCTTCCAACGGCTGGTGCTCACCGGCGCCGAACTCCGCTCGCTCGGGTTGAGCCCGGACCATGCCGAGCAACTCGCCGAGAAACTCGGCGGCATCGAGCGGCGCTTCCAGGAGGTCGCCTCGGCGCAGCAGGCGGTTACTAAAGAGACGAAATGGCTCCAGTTCAGCGGCACCCAGCCGGGCATCGTGCCGGCCGGCAGCGAGGGTTCGACCAAGGATCTGGAGGTGTACGAGAACGTGGTAGCGGTGGTGGAGACGGCCGGCCAGACGAGCCAAGTGTATATTGGCACGCTGGTCCGGGTGGGGCCGGTATGGCGGGTGATCGACGTACCCCAGACCCCGACCGACGACCCAAGCGCCGTGGCCGCGCGCGGTTTCTTCTTCCAGCCGGCCGGCCTGCAACGCGAGATTCGCTCCAGCGGTCCCAGTGAGGCCATGCAGGAATTGCTCGGTCAGCTCGAAAAGCTGGACCGTCAGGCCGCCGACGCGGCGACCGAACAGGCCCAGGCCGAGTACACCCTGCAGCGGGCGGAACTGATCGAGAACATCGCCCAAAGTGCGCAGGACCCGCAAGATCAAGTCATGTGGCTGCGGCAGCTCGCAGACATGATTAGTGCCGCGGTCCAGATGGGGCATTGCCCCGACGGCGCCCAGCGACTCGAAGACCTTTACGACCGTTTTGCCGAGGAAGGGGCCGACCAGGATATCTTGGCCTATCTCCGATTCCGGCAATACACCGCCGAATACGGCTTGGCGCTGCAGAAGCCCCGGACGAACTTCCAGTCGGTCCAGGAAGAATGGCTGGAGAACCTGGAGCAATTCGTCGACGACTACCCCGAAGCGACGGACGCCGCCGAGGCGATGCTCCAGTTGGGCATGGCCCACGAGTTCGCCGGCGAAGAGGAGGAGGCCAAGGAATGGTTCGGACGGGTGGTGCGGGATTTCCCCAACTCGCCGGGAGCGGCCAAGGCGGCCGGCGCTCGCCGCAGGCTCGATTCGGTGGGCAAACAGCTTGAGTTTCGGGGCCGGAGCCCGGCCGGCGACGTCGTCGACCTGGCCAAGTACCGGGGCAAAGTCATGCTCATTCAGTATTGGGCCACTTGGTCGGAAGCGGCCAAGGTCGACATGTCGATGATCAAGGACCTGGTTGCCCGATACAGCCCACACTTCGGGGTCATCGGGGTCAGTCTGGACCATAGCGTTAAGGACCTGGCCGAGTACGTGAAGGAGCAGGGCCTGAAATGGCCGCAGATCCACGAAGACGGGGGCCTCGACAGCCGCCCGGCCAACCAACTCGGAATCCTTACGGTGCCCACCATGATTCTCGTCGATCAGCAGGGCCGGGTGGTGCACCGAAACATCCAGGCCAGCGAACTGGATCGCGAAGTCCGGCGGTTGCTTACCACCAAAGCGGCCGGTCAGCCCGGCGCGCCGCGTTAAGGCCAGGACTGGCCGAACTTCGGCAATCGCTGCCGGCACACGACGTACGCTTCGAAACCCCGCCCGCAAGGGCGGGGTTTCTCTTTTGGGCTCTTCCGCTTCTTGGGGCCACGTGTGCCCTGTTCGAGTGCCGGCTTCAGCCGGCAGGAAGAAACCGCCTAAAGGCGGGACTCCAAGCCAGGCGGTCTGCGCGCCCAGGCGACCAGCGCCGAAACGGCATTGGCTTTTTCGGGAAGGTTTTGTAATATCTGCAAAATCGCCGTGGCGGCTGCGGTTGGGCCGACCGGGCGGGCGGCGAGTTGAGCCCGAGTTGAATTCGCGTAATCCCTTGCAGAGAAGGAAGTTACGCATTGGCTCGGAAAAAGGGCGGGCGCACGATCGTGTTTGGCACGGGAATCGCAGAAGTGCCCGCCGCGCGATATGAGCATCGCGTTTCCCCCCTGCATGGACGGCTCTCTGATGAACACGATTACCGACTTCCCCCTGGTTTGGCTGGTGTTTTGCATCCTGGTGCTGGGGCTGTTCAGCGCCGCCTTCGCACGCGTCGGCGCCGGTTCACCACGGCAGGCCCTCTCGCACGGCCTCTTTTTCGGTTGCCTGCCGATGGTTGCAGCCGCAACCGTTGTGTCGTTCGGCGTGGGCCCCGGCTGCTGGCTGGCTTCGGTTTCGACCTTCGCCGTGATGGTGCTGAGCGCCACGGCGGATACCCGCCGGTCGAGGGAAGCCGGAGCCTTCTAAGCCGGCAGCCTCGAATCCGCGGAGGCCAAGCGCCGCGTGAGGGAGCGTCTTGGCTGCGGAATCGTGGGTACGGTCTGGTTCTGCCGTTCGGCGAAGCCGAATGGGCCACTGCGTTCCGGCATCCCGGTGCGGTTGCCTCGCCCGGGAACACGCTACGACCCGAAGCATCCGTAAAATCCGAAAAAAACTTCCGGTCGGCGCAATCAGCAACCGAAACCTATTACTAGGCAGCATTCATGGACACCGGCGTTGCTCTGAGGGGGGCAATTCCGCGAATGTGGCCGCAGCGAGCTGCGGGTCCTCTCGACACAGTCCGGTGCATTCCATTGCTGATCCCGCGAGCGTAACGAATTTCTCGCAAACGAAACGACTGCGAGCCCGGCCATCACCCGCGCTGATGGTCCGGTTTGCCACCGTGGCACCCCTTGCGTAAGGGGATTGTGCAGGTGGCCTTGCCGCCGATTCGTGCGAGGGGACCCCAGGAGGAGGGAAGACATGCGACGTTTTGTGAGTGGATGGATGGTCGTGGCGGCAATGACGGCTTTCGCCTCGGTGGCGTGGGCCGGCAACCAGGAGTTGGCAGAGGAAATTGCCCAACACCTCCGCCGGAGCGGCCAGATGCAGGATTACAAGATCGGGGTGAAGTACCAGGATGGGACGGCCTGGTTGATTGGCAGCGTTGCCAGCGAGGAGCAGTTGAACACCGCCCTGAACCTGGCGATCCAGTCGCCCCGAGTGGAGCGCGTGGTAAATAACCTGTCGGTGTCGAAGTCGGCCTCGGACGGGGAACAGGCGTCGAGCCAAGCGGCCTCCGGTCAACCGAGCGGCAACTCCAGACTTCCAACCGGCTCGGCGCACGATGTCGCTCCCGAGCAGCCGGCCGGGGCCCCGACGGGCGAGGCATCCCCAAGATTGAGCGCTGTGGAACGTCTCCAGAGGGCCATCGACAGCCGCATCCGCGGCGTGAGCCCTCAACCGGCTCGCCAACCCGAAACCCCGCATGGGGTGAACCGGGCCGACCGTGTTCCCGCATCGTTCGAGCCGGTGCCGGCCCAGCCGACCCTTGCGGCGCAGCCCACTGCGGCGCAGCC